>JAZFQE010000271.1:0-6430 GCA_036444955.1 Gemmatimonadales bacterium | reverse complement strand
GGCATTGCTGCTGTCACGTCGATCATGTTCAATTACCTCGTTCTCGTGATGTGGCACTTCAAGGTGGGGAACATTTATGCGGACCAGCTCCGTAGGACTTCGCAGATGCGCCTCGGAGATGTGCTGGCTGGAGCCGGTACGAGTGGGGCGGGATCCGGGACTCTAACGATCGGTGATCCAGAACTCTTGGCTGCGCTCACGCCCCGCGAGTTGGGTGCACTTGCGGAACGCAAGTCCCGCCTTCATGAGCGGATCAAGGATGAGAAGTTCAACGGCCTGCTAATCGTTCACGCGGACACGGAAGACGATGACGTGTTTGCTTTGATCGAGGGTGTTCTGGACGAAGGCACTAAGGGTTTTGAATTGGCGGAAGTTTCGGCCAACCCGGAGGGGCATTCTACCCTAGAGTATCTGATTTCTCTTTCCAAAGAGGTCCCTGCGTCGACGCTCGTCAATAATCTCCGTACGCAGGCGTCGGATCGCATAATCGCCGCCGAGTTCCGGGTGTTGAAGTCCGCCAAGAAAGAAAAATCGAAGCACAAGTGACCGGCAGGTCTTTCCGGGTCTTCGCGCAACACCGCTGCGCCGTGATGTTTGTGGTTTCTGCTGGTTTTCTCTCATCGTGCGGTACTCACCCGCGACTCAGCGCCGAGCCAGCTTCCAGGTCCCCACTAGAACCAATTGAAGTCACTGTTCTGCTGCTGGGCGATGCTGGAGCATCGTCGCCGGATGGCGATCCGGTTCTGTCAGCCGTTGCGCGTGAAGCTTCCCGGCGACCCCACACCACCACCATTCTGTTCCTGGGTGACAATATCTATCCCGACGGCATGCCGGAGGTGCAAGATCCACAGCGGGCGCGGTCGGAGCAGAGGCTGTCCGCGCAGCTCGACGTCGTGGCCGAGAGCGGAGCCAGAGGAATATTCGTACCGGGCAATCACGATTGGGGAAAGGGGGGCGGTGAGGGGTGGCTGCGCGTCCTGCGCCAGCAAAACTACATTGCCGCGCGGAACCTTCCCATGGTTTCCTTCCTTCCTTCCGGCGGCTGTCCGGGGCCGACGGCGATCGATTTGAGCAGTCGAGTGCGGGTTGTGGCCCTAGACACCCAGTGGTGGCTGGACGACGACTTGCCGTTTGTAGTGCCCGATTCCGCCTGTCCCATCAAGACAACAGCTGCGGTGCTGGATTCGCTCGGGAAGCTACTGGCCGTCGGGGACGGGCGCGACGTAATGGTGATGGCCCACCATCCGATCGAGTCCGAGGGCCCGCGTGGAGGTTACTTCGGCCTCAAGGACCACCTCTTCCCATTGAGGCGGGTGCAATCTTGGCTGTGGGTGCCGTTGCCGATTATCGGCTCGATCTATCCGCTCGTTCGAAAGAGCGGCTTGAGAACACAGGATCTGTCGAGCTCGCGTTACCGGACCATGCGACGAGATCTGGACAGCTTGTTTACCGTTCACCGGCCGTTCGCCATGGCCACAGGCCACGAGCATAACCTTCAGGTTATGAGGCACAGCGGCGCCGGCTACATCTTTGTAAGCGGGGCCGGGATGTACGATCACTCGAACCCTGTGAGGTGGAGCGAGAACACCCTCTTCGCCAGCGCGAAGAGCGGCTATATGGTGTTGGACTTTCTCAGCGACGGCAGAAAACGCCTTGCCGTGGTAATTGTAAACGAGAATGGGGCAGCTCATGAAGCCTATTCCGCTTGGCTCGAGCGCGACTAACGTTCAACTAAGATCAGAGAGGTTGTCAGCTGTTGTTGCGAGCTGAATCGACACTGCGATTCGACGTTCCCAGCCGCGAACTATTGGAGCGGCTCGTATCCGATCCGCTCCCGTTCGATCTCAAGAGTGGAACAGTCGAGCGGCGGCTGTTCCGCGATGTTTACTTCGATACCGACGGACGGGACTTGGGACGCCGCGGTGTCATCTGTCGTTTCAGGTCGGGATCGGATGATCGAAGGACGCTGACCGTAGAGATCAGAGAGCCGGTGGGTGGTAACCTCGTGACATGGCGTAAGTCGGAAGCCGATGTCGCGGCGGTGGACCCGATACCGGCTCTTACGGGTTCGTCGCAGCCTGCGCGGATGTTGCGAGGCGTCGTCGATCCCGGCCGCCTAGTGGCTCGTGTCGATCTGGAAGTTGAACAATGGGTGAGACCGATCAACGCGGGGCCTTTTTCCAGAACCAGATTTGAGATTCTGTACGATGTAGTAACTGTACATCTTGACGATCGATCATTGCCATTCCAGGAGCTTGTGATAAGACGGGTGAGGAAGGGATCCCCCTCATTGGAGTTCTTGGTCGAGAGATTCCAGGCCCGCTACGACCTCAACCCAGTGCTCGCGAGCCAACTGGAGCGGGCCGAGGGCTTTCTCAGCGAACTGGCAAAGCGTGGAGGGGAAGCCGGTCCGCTCGACCCGTGGATCTCACTTGTTGTCCTCAGGGAAGGAAACGTGGCTCTGCTCGGGACCGGGGATTCGTATGCGCTGCCCTCAGGTCCGGGACGGGGTGAGGCGACAGCTCGCGAGCTAGCGGGTGAGATATTCGACAACGTTTCGGTGGACCGGCTGCTCGGGTCCGTGAACCGGCCGCGGTCGCGCAAGAACCTAGAGGTCTGGCTTGCGTTTGTTCGGCCTGATGAAACGGACGCTTCCTCGCGGGTGGATTGGCTTCCTTTCCGCGAACTGCTCGGTCGAGCTGGATCGCCGATGCTCCGGGATGCTGACACATTGGGTGCGATCAATCTCGCCGCAAGAACAAGCATCTTCGCCACCCAGCCAGATGTCCCTCAACCGGCTCCCCCACCTGATGCGGGTGGCGCACGGGACAGTTCACGAGCTGAACTCCTCCAGGCCACGCGGTCGGCATCTCGCTCTGCGGATTCGGATTTCCAGTCGAGTCACTACTTGAACGCCGAGTTGAGCAATCTCGAGTTCAACGCGAGAGTTCTGGCGCTTGCCGAGGACGAAAATACCCCGCTGCTGGCGAGAGTGCGGTTTCTCTCGATCTTCAGCAGTAACCTCGATGAATTCTTCATGGTTCGGGTTGGGGGGTTGCAGCGTGATGCGTCGAAGAGACCCGATAGACGAAGCGTCGACGGAATGACACCGCAGCAGCAGTTGGACGCTATCGCGGTTAGGGTTCGGCAGCTGCTGCATCGGCAGCGGGAACTACTTACTAGCAAGTGCCTGCCGGCGCTCGAATCGCACGGGATCAGGCTCCTGACATGGGAAGATCTGAGTGACGAGGATCGCAAGGAACTAACCGTCTATTTCGCGACGCAGATCTTTCCGATTCTCACACCGCATGCCATTACGCGGGCGCCAGGACATCCGTTTCCCCAGATCGGCAACCTCCAGCTGGCGATAGCGGTAATGGTGTCGGACGTGGGCACCGGCAGGACCCACTTCGGCTCAATAGATGTTCCCGGCGGCCTGCCGCGCTTCATCCGTTTGGAGGGCCGCAGTTGGTTCGTTCCTCTCGAGGAAATAATCAAGAACAACATGGAGCGGTTGTATACCGGGCGCCGCGTCGAGGGTGCTTACTGCTTCAGGGTCACGCGCAGCGGTGACCTGGACTTGGATGAAGAAGCTGCCGACAGCTTGCTGGAGGCGGTGGAGGAAGAAGTAAAGCGCCGGCCGTATGCCGGGGTAGTGCGATTGGAAGTTGAGAAACAGATGCCGCAGGCCGTTCGCGACCTGCTCCAGCGAGAGCTGCAATACCAGGATGCCAGTAGGGACCAAAGGCTGGGCGACGTCGAGGTCCAGGAGGTGACGGGTCTCATGGACATGGCCTCACTCAGCGAAATCGCGTCCCTTTCGTTTCCCGAGATCGACTATGCGCTATTGGATCCGAAGTGTCCCTTTGATCCCGACCGCTCGATCTTCGACATAATTTCGGAACGCGATAGGCTGGTCTACGCTCCTTACGACTCCTTCGATGACACCACGCAGAGACTGATTGTCGAAGCGGCGAATGATGAAAACGTCACGGGGATCAGGCTCACTCTATACAGAGCTGGTGGGCGATCGGCGATCGTGGACGCACTAATTGCGGCTGCCTCGGCAGGTAAAGCGGTAGATGTTTTCGTGGAGCTCAAAGCCAGATTCGACGAGCAGCGGAACATAGGATGGGCGAGGAGGCTGGAACAGGCGGGCATCCACGTGGTTACCGGCCTGGTCAAGCTGAAGACGCATGCTAAGACCACGCTGATCGTCAGGCGCGAGGAGGGCCGGATCCGGCGCTACGTTCACATAGGTACGGGCAACTACAATTCCGCTACTGCCAAACTGTATACCGATTTGGGACTTCTCTCGGCGGACGAGGATATCGCGGAAGATCTGAACGACATGTTCAACGAATTGATGGGCTCCTCCGGCGCTCCCAGAAAGGACTACCGCAGGCTGCTCGTGGCGCCGGTCGGAATGCTTAGGCGTTTCCTGGATCTGATCGCACGTGAAGCCGAACACGCGCGAAATGGTCGAAAGGCCGGCATAAAGGTCAAGGTAAACGGACTAGAGGATCCCGAAGTGATCAACGCCCTTTACCGAGCGTCGCAGGCGGGCGTGCCGATCGATTTGGTGGTGCGGAGTCTGTGTAGTCTGCGGCCCGGTGTGCCGGGAGTTTCAGACACCGTCCGTGTGGTGAGCATACTCGGACGGTTCCTCGAGCACGCGCGCATCTTTTATTTTGAGAACGATGGTGAACCTGAATATTATATCGGCTCCGCCGACTGGAGACCGCGCAATCTGAGGCGTCGCGTTGAGGTTGTGACGCCAGTGACGAACGGAACGGCTCAGGAACGGCTGGACAGAATACTTTCAGAGCAGATAGATGATCCAACAGCCTGGATATTGATGGCGGACGGTTCGTATACGATGCGAGCGCCTCTCAAGGAATAAGTAGAGCAGGCTAGATGGCGCGTTTCGTATTGGTGCCTGCGCCTCTAGAACAAGAGTCGATCCTTCTGGCTACGACGTAATCTTTGCGAGGCTGCTCCAGCCAGTCCGCTCTCTCAAACCCAGCTCGAGCGTTTCGAGCGCAGACTGAAGCTCACCTGTTTCGTTCCCGTAACCGAGGCGAATAAAGTTCTCGTTACCGAAGTGGGTTCCCGGAACGATCAGCACGCTGTGCTCGGCCCTGAGGTATTCGGCGAGGTCGAGCGGATCGGGCGATCCCGGACAACGTATGTAGCAGATGGCGCCGGCGTCGGGCGCACGCCAGTGAAAGCTATCTCCGTACTGCCCCAGCCAGCTTTCGAGGATCGGCAGGTTGGCGCGGAGGATGCCGCGGGTGCGCTCGAGAAGGGTATCGCGGTTACTTAGTGCGACCTGGGCCAGGAAATCACTCAGGGCTGAGGGGCAGATCACCGTGTAGTCGTGCCGCTCCCAGAGTTGCTCTATCAGATCTTCTGGTCCTACTGCCCAGCCGATCCGGAGTCCCGGAAGGCCGTATGCCTTTGACAGACCACTGGTGATGAGCAGTCGCTCGTAGCTGCCCCAAAACGACGGTGTCGTGTTGCCATCCAGTTCCGCGCCAATATATACCTCGTCCACCAACAACCACGCTCCGACTTCGCTTGCTCGCTCGAGAATAACCCCTCGGGCCTTATCGGAGAGTGTGTGCCCCGTCGGATTGTTGGGGTTCGTCACAACTACCATTTTCACTCCGGGTTGTATGGTTTCCCGGATCTCGTCGCTTGAAGGCTCCCAGGAGCTTTCCATATCGAGGTTGAAAGTGGCGACCGAGGCGCCAAGGTTTTCCACCATCCCCCAGATCTGTTTGTAGTTGGGCGCCATCATAACGACCTGATCGCCGGCCTCGATCAGCGCCCAACAGGTGATGAAGTTTGCCTCCGAGCTACCTGTGGTCACAATGATGTTCTCGCGCTTGCAGTTGCGATACATGCCCGCAATTATGTCGCGTAGCTTATCCGAGCCGTTGCCTTGGCTATAGCCAAGTCTGATAGAGTTTAGAGCTTCGGAGTCGACCGACCCGATGTCGAGAACCTCACGTACAGTGAGAGGATGTACTCCGCTCTCAGAGAGATTGTATCGGACCCGATGTTCCCATTGGCTTTGCCAGCGTTCGAGGTCGAACGGTACAAATCTCACCTGGGCGCCTCCTGATGGGTCTTACGTAGAATAACAGGGTTGTTGAGCGGGCGACACGAAAGCGGCGCCGGAACCGGAGATCCGACGCCGCTGCGCCAGCGATCTGTATAGCGGTTACGAGCTCCGCAAGGTCACTCCGCCGGACCCCGTATCAATAGTTACCTCTCCACCACCGTCGCCGATCGTTCCCGTGATATGCGAGCGTTCCCAGCGCCGGACGGAAACCGGGAAGTCTACTTCAATCCCGCCGCTACCGGTGTCTATTTCGAGGAACGCGTTGGTGTTTTCCGGGAGCGTGACGTCTACCGCGCCTGA
>JAZFQE010000270.1:0-2220 GCA_036444955.1 Gemmatimonadales bacterium | reverse complement strand
CCGAGTCCAGTCCGTCGTTCTTTGCCATGTTCCTTCTTGGTCTCTACGTGGGGCGCCGACGAATCTTCCATGACATTCAGCAGCATATGGCCCTGATCCGGCGGGTGCTGTGGTGGGGCCTTTCGGTTGGCCTCCTGAGCATGACAGGGGAACGGATCCTCAATGTGACCACGGGCTATACGGTGTTTCGAGAGCAGGGGGCGACCGTTCTCCCGCAATTCTTAGGTGATGTCCTGTTTATCTATGGCTCGACCGCGCTATCCCTCGGATACGCGGCGGCGATCACCGTTCTGGCACAACAGGAACGATGGAGGCGCATCCTCTCGCCCCTTGGCGCCGTAGGCCGGCTGGCCCTGACGGTCTACCTGACCCAGACCCTCATGTTTGGCACACTGTTCTAAGGCTATGGGTTAGGCCAGGTGTTACGGATCGGCACGGCTGGGGTAACTGCATATGCGATTCTGTTCTTTGCGATCCAGATCGTCGCCGCCGTGTGGTGGGTGCGATACTTCCGCTTCGGACCGATGGAATGGCTGTGGCGGACACTCACGTACCTGCGAATCCAATCGATCCGGCTTCGTCATCGTGCTGAAGTGGCTTGAAGAATTGGGCCGGCGTTGGCCCAAGTTATGTATGATCATTTCACATTGATGCCGTCACCATCCCAAGAGCCACCAAGATCGTGTAAACAATCATCCAAACACCGACGATGGCAAGCACAAAGCCCAAAATGAAGGAGGTACCCACATAAGAATAATATCCTGTTTTGCCCCCCTCGTCCCTTGCATAAATGGCGTACATGAAAGCGCCAAAGGCTCCTAGCAAGAACAAAATACCTATAAAAATTCCGCCAACGAAGTCAACGAATTCTTTCATTGTCTATTCACCCACCTGCGACGCACCGCTACTACATCCGAGCTGGGACCGAGGGGCGCGACGTCACGAGCGACCCGCGCAACATCAGCACCGCATCGGTTTGACATCATCACTTGCAAAGCCGATTCGGGATCACCTCATCCGCCAACTCAGTCACGGGCGCTAATACCACCCGGCCCAGCGGATCGAACACGTTCCATGTCGCCGCGACCGGTTTACAATCACCTGAGGCCAACGGCCGTGCAATGAAGAAGAACGTGCCCAACTGCGTTCCCTCGCCATCCCTGAAATAAACCGAAATGCCATAAGAACTGATTCCAGCGAGCCACCGACCCTCGGCCGATAGCGCGTACTTCGAGACGCCCTGGGTGGAGTGAACCGTCGATACCGGCCTCGTGTGCTCGCCAACATACCGGCTCGTCGTTGTTTCCGGGCCGTCTCCTCCCGTTATTGTGCGTTCGATCTCCCGACCCAACTCATCATACTCGAAGGTCGTCGTTGCCCTCGTCTGCCAACTCGAACCTTCTCGTTGCTCCGACTGCTCCCAGATCTGCCGGCCATCCGTATCGTAATCGTATGATATCCGGCGGGTGGCCGTATAGACGCCGTCACCGTAGATACTCAGGACGTTTAGACGCAGTCGCCCGTCATCGTCGTACTCGTAGGTGTGCCGAAAACTCGGTACCCAACCATTCGCGCCGTCGAACCGGAACCCGTCACTCCTGACGCGGCGTCTCTCGTAGTCAAAAACGTTCCGGTCCATACTTGCGACTAGGGGCCACCGAACCACCGATGCAACCGAATCGGAATCCAGTTCGTATTCAAAGCTCTCGCTATCATCCCAGCTGGTGGTGTCGAGGCCCAGCCACAAGTGTGCCAGTTGCTCGTAGGACAAGCCAAGCGAATCCGTCAATTCATCGAGGGCGAATCCCAACGTGTTCTCTGGTTGAACTACAACGGCGGATCTGCGGTCCTGCGCCTGAAGACCACCACCAACGGGTATCCACAAGAAACAAATGGAGAACAAGACTTTCATGTGCGCCTCAATGTCATCCTTCGAGAAGGTGGCTAATATGCCCGTGGGATACGCGAGCACAAGGGTCGCCACTGCGCAATGCTGCACGGCGCAGTTCGACTCGCGCGTTCGGGCCTTAGAGAGGCGCTCAGCGGACCGGTGCGTCCCACGGTTGCCGCATGCCGGCGGTAGAACTGCCGACATATCCAGCGTCGTAGATGTCGATGAGTTTCACAGAGAGCTTTCGATCTAGCCAGTCTTGCACCCACGCCTCGCCCTTGAGTTGTGTGGTCACGATCTTGTCTGCCCGGTCTGTAATCTTCGCAAAC
>JAZFQE010000269.1:0-2437 GCA_036444955.1 Gemmatimonadales bacterium | reverse complement strand
CTCGGGTGTTGGTGCTATCAAGGACAGTGATGCTGTCGCCATCGGCGAGCCTAACGACTTTGCCGGTGAGGGAATCGGCGAAGGCCGCTATGGAGAGAAAGACGAGGAAGCAAAGGGCAAAAACACGGGCCGCCAAACGCATTCCCTTATTCCTGGAATCGTGAACTTCAAAACCCCATTAAACATATTCTATTCGATCACCCGTGTGTTCTGGTTGCGTTCTTGGCGGGGTCGTGCTGTGATGTATAAGCCTTACGACGGGTGATGGATTGCGGACGACTTAGTTTGCACCTAAGCCTGCCCCAATTGTACAACCGCTAACGATAATCCCTCACCACCCGCCAGTTTGTTGTCCTTCCGCTTTCTGAGGGGTCTTGCCCTCCGCACTTCGCATCGCGTGTCGGCATGGGGGTGGTTATGACTAGCAAGAGGGTCCAAGTTTCGACAACGCTGCCCTTGAAGGATCTTCGGACGGTCCTTAACCTCATTCGAAACCACAATCGTTTCGTTAGCGAGAGGGTGGATCTCATCGCGTCAAACTCATGGATTAGCCAGTTCGTGCGACTCGCGATGACCTCCTCGCTACCGAACAGCTACTGCATCGGTCTGCCAGGCAACCGCCTCTATGGCGGATGCGCCTACATCGACATGCTCGAACGGGAGACTTGTCGACTGGCCCGCAGCCTGTTCCCGATGGGGCATGTCGTTTTGCAGTTCCTCTCGGGCATGCAGGCTAACATCAGCGCCTACAATGCGATACTCAAACCGGGCGATACCGTGATGGCTGCCCAACTGAAGCACGGGGGCCACTACAGTCACAGCCCGCAGGGCCCATTGCGCCTTTTCTCGCCGAAGTTTGTGCCGGTGCCCTTCGATGAGTCATGTTACAACGTCGACGTCGATGGCCTCGCCAAATTGCTTGCAAAGAAGAAGCCAAAGCTCCTCATCTTGGGCTGGAGCGAGTTTCTGTTCCCGCATCCGCTCCCCGAGATCCGCGCGCTGTGCGACAAGCATGGCGCTCGCTTAATGTACGATATGTCACACGTCGCCGGGCTGATTGCGGGGAAAGCCTTTCAACCCGAGGCGACTAAATACGCCGATATCGCCACCAGCTCAACCGGTAAGTCCCTGCACGCGCCCGATCACGGAATGGTCTTTTTCGACGACAAGTCACTTGAGGCGGGCGTCCTCGACGCCGTGATGCCGCTGCTTACTTCTAATACGCACCCACACGAGCTTGCGGCGCTGGGGGTTGCCTTCACCGAGATGGCCGAGTTCGGACCGGCATACGCCAGTCAGGTCATCCGCAACGCCAAAACCCTCGGTCGCGCGCTCGAAGAGGAGGGGCTCAAAGTCCTCTACGCGGATCTCGACTACACCGAGAGCCATACCATACTCGTGGAGGTCTCTGCCGCCGAAACCGCAGTGGCCTTGCTGGACCGGGCCGGTATCCTGTGCAATGCATGCGCGCTACCGTGGGATCCGCCGGGTGCCGAGACGGGGCTCCGCTTCGGTACCCAGGTCCTGGCCCGGCGCGGGATGCGGGAGCCCGAAATGAAGTTGATCGCCGAGGGAATCGCGCGCGTGCTACTGCATGGCGATCACCCGGATCGCGCTGCCTATGAGTTTATTCAGCCACTGGCGCAGCGATTCAATCGGAGCGCGTTCTCCTTCGACTTTCACTTCCCCCTTCAGCAGGACTGGTACGACGCCGCGTACCAAGGGTACCGGATGGAAAAAGCCGACGATGTCGTCCGCGAGCTCATACCATTCACCGACTGCACAGACGACCAGATCAAATCGCTCGCAGACCAGCTGAGCCTCATCGTGGTCGACAAAGAACAGGTGTTGTTCGAGGCGGGCGACGCCGCGGATAGCGTTTACTTCATCAGTCAAGGCACCGTGCATCTGGTGGACCGATCCCGTGGCAAGGAGGTCACGGTCGCGTCTCTTGGGGAAAGCATGCACTTCGGGGAACTTGGTGTGATGAAAGGGGCCGATCGTATGCTGACCGCACGGGCGCAGGCTGGTACGCGCTTGTTTCAAATGAAAGCCGAGAACTTCCAGCGCGTTCTCAACCAGCTTCCCTCTGTGAGGGGGTACTTCGAGAAATACATCCACATCCTGGAAGAACAGAATCGTTGGACCGCGCGCTCCAGGGAGGGCCAGCCACAGTAGTCGATGCTCGTGGCGGTCGCTCTTTCGGTCATTTCACAGGAGGAACGTCCGCTTCCGACCCAAACAAGACGACTACAACCAAATCCCCGAACTCCAAGTCTGTATCGCAGAAGCCCTGTATGACGCGGAAGCGGTCCTCTCAAACCCCGAGTGCATTCAAGCCAGAAGAAATCAGGACATTGCGTGAGCAAATCACTTCCAACCTCGAGCGGGCGTGGGAGATCAGGCGGAGTTATCGCCCTGGCGCATTTCCGGTGCC
>JAZFQE010000268.1:0-4599 GCA_036444955.1 Gemmatimonadales bacterium | reverse complement strand
CTGTAGCCGTGGCAGACGATCCATACCCTCTCGACTTTTCCATTGGTGGGGCCAATGGAGTAGAATCGGGTGGTGCGTGTGACGGTCAGATGGTGTTCAGTAAAATTCTTGGGCGGTTGGAGCATGGGCTTGTCGACTAGTCCGATAGGAATTGTTCAAATGTAGCTGGGGGGGGTGGGAGGGTGGAGGGGGGAGGGGGGTGGAGGGGGGAGTGAGAATAATTTCGGCCGATTCCGCGGATGCTTGGGGAACTGATGATCAGGAGGCGCGAAGTGCCTACACTTACGGGAATACTCGAAACATCTCTCTATGTAGCACGGCTCGATACTGCGGTCGATTTCTACCTTAGTCTGTTTGAACTGGAGGTGCTCGCCAGGGATGAACGGATGTGCGCTCTCGCCGTACATGAGGGACAAGTCCTGCTGCTCTTCGAGAAAGGGGCTTCGAGCGACGCCATCGAGACGGGAGGAGGGTTCATACCTGCCCACGACGGAACCGGCGATCTCCACATTGCGTTTGCTATTCCCGCCGCTGAGCTATCTCCCTGGGAGGATCGGTTGGGCAATCTAGGTATCGAAATTGAGAGCCGAGTAGTGTGGTCCCGGGGAGGCACGAGCATCTATTTCCGTGATCCCGATGGACACCTCGTTGAGTTGGCGACGCCGGGACTGTGGAGAAATTACTGACCCTGGAGGGCGGGGAAGATGACTAGGCTTCCTCCGACTCTCTTAGCTTCGCGATCACAGTGTAATCCTCGAGTGTCGTTGTGTCTCCTACTTGCTCCTTGCCGCTGGCGATATCGCGTAATAGCCGCCGCATTATCTTGCCAGAGCGAGTCTTCGGCAGCGCATCGGTGAAGCGCAACTGGTCTGGACGCGCTATCGCTCCGATCTCACTGATCACGTGATTGCATACTTGATCTCTGGTGTCGGGGCCCGCCTCTATTTCTCCCCGCAATGTGACAAACGCGGCGATGGCCTCCCCTTTGATCTCGTGGGGAAATCCGACTACAGCCGCCTCGGCGACATCCGGATGACTGACCAATGCGCTCTCAATCTCGGCAGTGCCCAGCCGGTGGCCTGATACGTTGAGCACATCGTCGATGCGGCCCATCACCCAGAAATATCCGTCGGCGTCACGGTGGGCACCGTCTCCGGTGAAATAACAGCCGTCCACCTGGCTCCAGTACTCTTCCCGGTATCGCTCGTCGTCTCCGTAAATCGTTCGCAGCATCGAGGGCCACGGCCTTCGGATGACTAGGTAACCGCCTTGCGGAGGATCAACCCGCGTACCCGATTCATCCACAACGTCAGCCTCGACTCCGAAGAACGGTAAGGTCGCGCTGCCCGGCTTGGTCGGTATGGCTCCTGGCAGAGGCGTGATCATGATCGCCCCGGTCTCCGTCTGCCACCAAGTGTCCACTATGGGACATAGTTCGTTACCAATTACCCTGTGATACCAAATCCACGCCTCTGGATTGATCGGTTCGCCTACGGTTCCTAGAAGACGGAGCGAGGACAGGTCATGACGCCTAGGATATTCGTCACCCCATTTGATAAAGGTTCGAATCGCGGTTGGTGCAGTGTAGAAGATCGTGACTCCATGTTTTTCTACTATGTCCCACATGCGATCCGGTTCGGGGTAGTTGGGAGCGCCCTCGTACATCACGGTGGTTGCTCCGTTAACCAGCGCTCCGTACACCACGTAACTGTGTCCAGTCACCCAACCTATATCCGCTGTGCACCAGTAAACGTCGTCCTCGCGCAGGTCGAACACGTACTTGCAAGTAAGATATGTACCGACGAGGTATCCACCTGTGGTATGCACAATTCCCTTGGGTTTTCCAGTCGTTCCAGAAGTGTACAGGATGTAGAGCAGGTGTTCGCTGTCGAGCTCCGCGGCTTCACACACCGGAGATTGAGATTCCATTAGATCGTGCCACCAGTAGTCACGTCCATCGGTCATGGAGACGGCGGTGTTGCAACGATTGAATACGATCACACTCTCAACGGACGAGGTGTTCTTCAGCGCCTCGTTGACGGCGGACTTGAGTTCAATAACGCGCCCCCGGCGCCAGCCTCCATCGGCTGTTATGACAACTTTCGCCTCCGCGTCGTTTATCCGGTCAACCAGCGACTTAGCACTAAAGCCACCGAAAATGACGCTGTGCGGGGCGCCAATGCGCGCGCAGGCGAGCATGGCAATTGCTGCTTCCGGAACCATCGGCATGTAGATACACACCCGGTCGCCTGCACCTACTTCGAGATCCTTCAGCGCGTTGGCGAACTTGCAGACCTCGGTATGTAGTTGCCTGTATGTCAGCTTGCGAACGTCGCCGGGTTCGCCCTCCCACAAAATGGCTGTCTTGTCGCCTCGCGATTCCAGGTGCCTGTCGAGACAGTTGTAGCTCACATTTGTTTTTCCATCGAGAAACCACTTGGCGTGCGGGGGATGCCACTCCAACACCTTTGTCCACTTCTCGAACCAATGGAGATCGTCGGCGACTGAAGCCCAGAATGTGTCGGCTGATTCTATAGACTGGCGATACAACTCCCGGTACCCGTCCATATTTTTCACGCGGGCTGAATCGGAGAAGCCGGAGGGCGGCGCGAAGACACGGGTTTCACTGAGTAGGCTCTCAATTGTGTTTTCTGCCATCAGATCCCTCTCGAGAAAGTCCGGACGATGCGAGGGTCGAGAATTGTTATCAAGAAGATCGGTATTAAGACGCTCACTAAGTTACCGGTTGGAGTTCGTCTTTCAAGCGATCGATTTCAGCCTCTTCCACCCGCTAGCTTTGCGGCTGCGGGAGAGCGTTTGAGCAACCACATGGCCCAGATACCGAGCAACGGTCCGACGGCCAGGACGGTGAAAGTCCAGCGCCAGCCCCCAACTTCTGCAAGGTAAGGGAGGAGTTGGATGGGAATTACCGTAAGCAGGAAACCCATGGCCGTTTGAGCGGTCAGCTGGGTCCCCATGTAATCCTTGTCGGCTAGCTCACTGATACTGCTGCTGAACTGGGCGGAATCCGCGACTATCGCAAAGCCCCACACTAGCGATATCAACGCGATCAGCGGAGGCGAGTGGCCGTAAACAAAGCCAATCGAGATGGCGCACGAACCGCTGATGGCCATGCTCACAATCGTAGTATTGGTTCTTCCCCAGCGATCGGCTAAGTATCCCGCTAGGAGACTGCCGACACCTCCCACCGCAATGACGGCGAATCCCGTCAGGGCCGTGAGCAGCTCGACGTCGGCGATGCGGTGTCCGTTAACGGCGGATACGGCGTACGATGCTGCTAGATAAGTCGGGATCCAGGTCCACATCGCATACAGCTCCCACATGTGTCCCAGATAGCCGGCATTCGCCAGCCGCAGCGGGCGCAGCGACAGCGCCTTTCCCATGTGGCGCCACCGAAACTGGGCGGCAGGGGCGCCGTATGGTCCGAGGCGTCCTGCGAATAATGCTAGGATACCGCCCGAGGCTGCCAACAAAGAGGCTCCGTAAATGACTGTACGCCAGACGTCCGGAGGCGCGAAGTACTTCATGAGGTGAGGGGACGCGGAACCCACAGTCAAGGCGCCGACGAGTAGACCGATTCCCAGACCTCGGTCTTCTCTTGTCCAGGTCGCCATGATTTTCATGCCTACTGGATAGACCGCTGCCAGAGAGGCACCCGTTGCGAATCTCAGCATCACGGCGGACATGAAGCTCACTTCCACCGCCGCGATGAGAGCGTTGAAGATTGCCCCGGCGAAGCTACCGATAGCGAAAACCCAGCGGGGTTCCCACCGGTCGGGGACGTTCAGCAGAGCGCTTAGCAGGGCCCCCACCACGAAGCCGATTTGAACGGACATTGTGAGCCAGGCTGCCTGCCCCTGGGAAATCTCCCAGTGATCCACTAGTCCCTGCGTAACGGCGGTTGCGGAAAACCAGAGGCTCATCGCCATGAGCTCGGCGACAGCCAGCAACAGGAGCGTACGCCATTTCTCGCTCATGAGCTTGACAAGCTAACACCGTGTTTGCCGGTTGGGAGAAGTCCCGTCACTGCGTCGTTCGTTCCCCGGCTGCTCAATGGGTGTGACCTATATCCTTGCCAAGCCCGCGTCCGGGGATACACTTTCATGCTGAACCCGAACTCTCCGGTGACTCGTATGAAACGATCTGCCGCCCGGTCCCGTGTTTTTCATCCACTCCTCTTCATCGGAGCAGTGTTACTCGGATTGGGGTGCTCGAGCGAACCCACCCAGCCGCCACCCCCTCCGGCTCCAGTGCCGACCACGATAACTCTCAGCGCTACCAGTATCACGTTCCAGTCTCTCGACGAGACCCAGACCATTACTGCGACAGTTAAGGATCAAAACGGCAACACATTGACGGGCCAGTCGATCTCTTGGTCGTCCGTCGACGCAACCGTCGCCTCTGTGTTAGCTTCTGGTGCTGTAACCGCTGTAGCTCAAGGCTCAACCACCGTTACGGCATCGTCAGGATCGTTGACAGCGTCGGTGAGTGTGACCGTTACCCAGGTTCCAGTGTCGATCACCAAGATCTCCGGTGACGCTCAGGTCGCGGTTTTCGGCTCTAATGTTCCGAATCCGC
>JAZFQE010000267.1:0-2064 GCA_036444955.1 Gemmatimonadales bacterium | reverse complement strand
AGCACAGAGCTCAACACGTTTTTCAGTAGAACTGGTTTGGCCAGTCCTCGATGGCAAGTCTTGCACTCGATTTGTCGAGGGGGGTCGTCGCGCTCGGGAATGAGGGGGAGCACCTGATTGTTGAGGTTTGCCACCAGGCGCAGCATGAACCGGGCCTTTCTCTTGTCGGGGTCGTCATCGTTATGGAACTCAAGCCATTCGAAGGAAATTCCGTCTCCGCCGACGTGGCAGTACTGGCATCGCACGCCCAAGGCAAACGAAAAGTCACGCATGATCCTTAGGAGACTATCGCGCGAGATGTCGGTCGGAAGGATCCGCAGGTTTTGGAACTCGTCCGGAATCTGCGCGCTGATCGGTACGGCGAATATCGCGAAGAGCAAAAACGCGCAGACGCTTACGCGAATGGCGAGCCGTCCGGTACGGAGCTCGTATGCTGCCAAGAGTCGGGACATCATCGGACACCTGTGTAGGAGAACCTGCGGACGATACCCTCGGTGCGACTCCTTAGGGTCAGCGCCGTGTGCGGACTTTGTCAACAAATGGTCAGGCAACTGTCGGCCCGCGTTCTTGAGCCACTGCGTGCATATCTCTGGTACAGCGATTTCTGGTCAGACAAACGACCTTTACTGTATGAAGACCGGCTTTACACTCGTAGAGATTGTGATTGTCATCGTGATCGTTGGAATTCTCACAGCGTTGGGCACTCCCCGATTTGGGAAGGCGTTGGACCAGTTGGCTGTAGCGCGCTCTGTGCACGAGACGACTGCTTTTTACCGATCAGCACGATTCGCCGCCATCGTCAGCGGGAAAACTGTGCGAATCGAGTTTTCTGCGGATTCGCTGGTTGGTGTGTTCGAAGGGCCCCCCGACACGGTGTTTATGAGGGCGGCGGGGCCGGCCATGCATGCCGTGTCGCTCGTGGTATCGCGAAACACGATTCGAATCAGTGCAACCGGACTGGGCTATGGTGCGGCCAACACTAAGCTGGTCTTTCGGCGAGGGACCGCGGCGGACTCGCTGGCCACGTCGCGCTTGGGAAGGATTCGCCGAATTCGGTAGTTGAGCGTGCAACCATCCCTGCGACAGATGCATCTAACTGAGTGGACGCAGGAACAGAACGAGTTGTGCAGGAGAGGATCAAATGATGGTAGTCGCGGGTATTCGGATGAGGAAGGCACAAAGGAGAGCTTCGCCCGAGAAAGTAACAGCACCAAGGCTGGTTGCAATGATGGCCCGCGGCGAGCGTGGGAGTCGCAATTTGAAACCCACGATCTACTTGCCGAGCAGGGTCAGTCCGAAAGCCTGACGCTCGTTGACATAAATTGTGGCCGTGCGCGGCGTTTGACGGCGGCGTCGTCCGGCCACTCCAGCCCGGGGTGCTTCGGCCCCCCGGGTTTCTCTTTTTTCGGTGAGAAGTGAGAAGTGAGAAGTGAGAGGGCCCTTCCCCCTATACACGGCGGGGTGGTGTGGGGCCCTCTCACCTCTTACTTCTTACTTCTCCCCGTCGTCCACGAACGACACCGGAACCTTTTCGGGGATCAGTCCAGCTTCTGCGGCCCGTCCCAACAACTCCGTCATCGCCTTCCGCCCGCGTTCTCCGTAATCCACCGTTAGATCGTTGACGTACATACCGACGAACGTGTCGGCTTTGGCGTCGTCCAAACCACGCGAGAATTGCAACGCGTAGGCGAGGGCCTCTTCCCGATGTTCCAGACCGGTCGTGATGCTCGCACGCAGATCCCGAGACACCGCGTTGATGAGATCGTCGCCGAGATCGCGACGAACGACGTTGCAGCCGAGCGGGAGAGGCAATCCTCCCGTTTCTTCGAACCACCAAGCACCTTCGTCGAGCCAAAGTTGAAGACCGCGATCCTGGTACGTCAGCTGACCTTCGTGAATCAACAGGCCGGCGTCGACCTCGCCGCGTTCCACGGCCTCTTCGATCTGATCGAACGGCACCATTACCGCATTGAAGTCGGGTTGAAAGAGACGGAGGACCAGGTAGGCGGTGGTGAGCTCTCCGGGCACTGCGATGTTCTTTCCCGCGATGGCCGAGCGGACGTC
>JAZFQE010000266.1:0-4266 GCA_036444955.1 Gemmatimonadales bacterium | reverse complement strand
TACGGTATGTGTATCCCTTGTCTTCGATACACTTGATAACTTGGATCTGTTCTTCGATGTGGTCCGTTGCGCGCGGCCAGAGATGGGGCTCGAGTATGTTGAGACGTACGAGGTCTTCTTTGAACGCTTGGGTATATATCTCAGCTATCTCCCACGCCGTTTTGCCGGCGCTTCGAGCGCCCTCTTCCATCTTGTCTTCACCGGTGTCCGCATCTGAAGTGAGATGTCCTACATCGGTGACGTTCACTACGTGCTTAACTTGATAACCGTTGAACTCCAGCACGCGACGCAGGATATCCTCAAAGATGTAGGTCCGCAGGTTTCCAATGTGTGGGTAGGCGTACACGGTAGGGCCGCACGCATACATGCCGACAATGTCGGGATCGAGGGGCTCGAACTCGCGAATCTTGCGCGTGTAAGTGTCGAAGAGATTCAGGGTCATCTTGGTTGCAAGCGACGGATATTACGCAGAGAATATAAGCACTACTCAGTTTGGAGCGTTACGAAACGGTGGCGGGGATCCGGCACCACACAATACGGGGACGATTCCTGCGTTAGTGGCCGGTCAACTCGCCGTAAATGGTTCGGAGGACGCGTTCGCGGAACTGTGGGACGCTGTAGTGTGTAAACTGTTCCGGAGACAGCTGTAGGATCTCCCGCAGGCTCTTCCCCTCCCGTATCGCACCTCTTGCCGCTTCCCGCATGGCGTCGAAGTAGTCTTTCTGCTCTGCGAGTCCTTCGCGATCTGTGATCGGACCATGGCCGGGAATAACGACCGTCTCCGAATCACACAGCGCCAATATCGCATCGAGATTTTGCTGCCAGCCCACGGTTGAAGCGCCGTCACTCGCGTCTATGTAGGGATGCAGGCCGCGGAATAGCAGGTCGCCCGCGTGAATCACGTTCTCCTCCGGCAAATGAAGAAAGACGTCGTTGTCGGTGTGGCCGTTGGTGATGTGCCGCAACTCAATTACCCGGTGGGCATCCGCGATCTCATATTCGTCGTCGAACGTTTCGCTCGGGGCAAACGCAGCCGGATCCAGGGCAGCTGCAGCGCTGGCGAACTCCCGCAGCTCGTCGAGATCCTCCGAATCGGCAGCCTCCGCAGAGTTCTGCGCAGCGCCACGCACCCATCTCTCTGCATCCCTCTGTGGCCCAGCAAGCATCCGTCGGGCGGCGTTAACGATGCGTTCGGGGGCATTCGACTGGGCAATCAGCATGGTATCGCCCGTGAAGGCACTGTTTCCCCCGGAATGATCCGGGTGGTGGTGGGTATTTACCACCAGTCCCACCCTCCCACCGATGCGCTCGGCTTCCCTCCTGAGAATCGAGCCAAGGCCTAAGCTCTTACAGTCCACCAGCACAGGCCTTCCCCTCCCAAGCACGACCATCGCGTTGCCTCCACCTCCCATTGCCACGTGCACGTTTTCACCCACCTGCCGCCAATCGAAAAACTCCCGAGCGTTCGGGAACAGCGCCATCAGCCGCCGAGGTAATCCGATCCCAGCAGCCACTGCGGCGGCCGCAACGGTCGTAAACTCTCGGCGCGATACCGTGCGCCTCACGTCGAATCCCCGGGGCATCTCAATAGGATTTGATGATACTCCGCGCTATGTGCTGAGTTTCTTGATAGCCGCCCATTTGGAGACCGAAGGCGGTCTATGCAATTTGAATTTCTCGATCAGTAAACGGGGATCGCTTTCCACGAGCAGGACCGAGCGATCCTCACTGCTCAAGAACCTCTCTTCCACGGCCCCGTCGAGAAACTCAATGAGCTTGTCATAATACCCCGCCGCATTCAGCAGACCAACGGGCTTTACATGTATCCCAAGCTGAGCCCAAGTGTAGACCTCGAACAGCTCCTCGAACGTTCCGAGCCCACCGGGAAGCGCTACGAAGCCATCCGAGAGCTCGGCCATCAGCGCTTTCCTCTGATGCATCGAGTCCACAACCCGCAGCTCAGTCAGCCCATGATGCGCCACCTCGTGCCGCATCATCCCTTCGGGAATGACACCGATCACCTCACCGCCACCAGCGAGAACCTCGTCCGCCAGAGCACCCATCACACCCACGCTCGCCCCACCATAGACAAGTCGAATACCTTCGCCCACCAGCACTCGCGCCAAATCTCTCGCAGCGTCAGAGTAGCCGTTTCTTGCACCGGAACTCGAGCCACAGAAAACGCAAAGCGATTTCATTCGACCAAACTCATTGTAGCAACTTCGAGAAATCTTCAGCGAGTTGAGGGCCTGATCCTTTGTCCTCGTGCTTGAAAAAGATGTACACGTCACTCCAAGGTTGAGCTTTGATGCGCTCGGCCCATGCCGCCAGCTCCTCGGAGCTATAGTTTTCCTTCCGAAGTCGCAAATATCCGAACCCGGTGGTTGCCACCAGTTCGGGCTCCACCTTACCGTCGTCAGTTTCGGAAAACACGAGACCTAGGCCCTTTGAACGGAGAAGCTCGTACGTTTCGTCGACGAACCAGGTCTGGTTCCGGAATTCCATAGCGGCTCGCCACCGCTGCGGCAACATTTCGAGGAAATCGCGCAGCCTCGTGACATCTTTCTTGAAGTGCGGTGGCAACTGGAAGAGCGTCGGACCCAGCTTATCTCCGAGAACCGAAGATGTCTGCAAGAAATAGGAGAGCTCTTCGTCAGCACCTGCCAACAGCTTTTGATGCGTTATGCGGCGTGACGCTTTGAGGACGAACTGAAATTCGTCTGGAACCTGCTCGCTCCACTGAACCAGAGTGGTCTCCCGCGGCATCCGATAGAACGTGTTGTTGATCTCAACCGACCGAAAGCGGGTGCCGTAGTAGCCGAGCATGTCGCCCGCCGCGATTTTGTCAGGATAGAAGCTTCCCTTCCACTCCTTATAAGAATACCCGCTCGTACCGATGAAAACTCGCATCAATCATGCGTCCGCAGCGCTAAGGTGTCAGCCACTAAATTAAACCGACCACCGAAGCTTTTCCCAATTTGACGGCAAATGACCAATTTCCTGATCAGGAGGCTCTGGCGGAGTTCTTCGTAAGCGCAGATAATCCCTTATGAAACCTCGCACCAGATTGCGCACTTGTTCGTGGAGCGAGACTATCCTACCTCTGGGAAGTGTCCCCAGGTTTTCGCCACCCGACCACGTGCGCGCATGCACGAATCTCGTAGTATCACGGACGAGGAAGGCCAACTGTCGTATCTCGATGGATATGTGGTAGATGTAGAAAAAGTTGGATGCCGGGATGAGCTGGAATCGTAGATGAAGTCCGGGATTTCCGATCGTCTCCTGCCACTCGGCTTGCGAGAACACGCGAATCCCCGCCGTCCGAAGCATGGCCTCGACCTGCCGGCGCACGGAATCGGCGGATAGACCGTCACGTTCGGCGGCTTGCGTAATCCCGTCGATCTCAACGCGTACGCCGGGAATAGCCGCCAGAGTCTCACGTTCGAGCTGGCTACCCTGGGCCTCGACACTGTTATACCACGAAAAGCAAACCGAGCTGATTACGATTAGACCACGCCACAAATTATTCATCACCCATCAAATATGCCTGTGCGAGCGAAAAGTTCTCAATGAGACAGAATTGACGCTGGTCGCCCGGGTCGACACATTTAACCGCTCCAAATTACGGACCAATCCGAGAATCACCCGGCGAGGAGGAGACTACCATGCTACATCCCTTCCTATTGGAGTTGCAGAGAGGGGGCGCCCAAACTTCTTCGGGAGGAGCGCTGGGCGGCCTAATCGCGCTTGGTATTGTCCTGACCGTATTCATCGCCGCATGGAAGGTGTTCGTTAAGGCCGACAAGCCCGGATGGGCGATATTCGTACCGTTCTACAACGCCTACGTGATGCTGAAGATAGTGGGACGACCCGGATGGTGGCTCATCCTCTTCATAATCCCGCTGGTCAACGTCGTCATAAGCGCCATTGTATACATCGACCTAGCGAAATCGTTCGGGAAGGGCGTGGGATTCGGCCTGGGCCTGCTCTTCTTGAACCCAATATTCATTTCGATACTGGGCTACGGTGCAGCGGAATACATAGGACCAGCAGCCGCACGAACAACTTAACGATCCAGCGGAGACGCGCGCGGGCCACTCAGATCCTCCGGCTCGCTGCGCGGCATTACCTCTCCCTGCTCTTGTCGAGAGCTGGCCATCGCCAGCTGACGCTTGACGCTTTGCCGATCATGACGAAGCTTTGGAAACCATGCGAGAGAAGCGGTACAGTTTTCTAGCCGAGGTAAACAGCAGCTTCGAGCGAGCT
>JAZFQE010000265.1:0-7824 GCA_036444955.1 Gemmatimonadales bacterium | reverse complement strand
ATCGGAAGAGCACACGTCTGAACTCCAGTCCATCGACCTACAGGAGCGCATGGACTTTACGGAGCGTGCTCTGGTTAGTGGTCAGCCAAGCCGCGGCGAGAGAGGGTCCTGAGCCAAACTTTCGAGGCCTGATCAACCGGTCAGAGATTCAGCAGCAGACCTGCAATCGTAAAGTAGATCACCAGCCCCGTGGCATCGACCAGCGTGCTCACGAGCGGAGCGGATACAACTGCTGGATCGAGCTTCACCGCCCTCAGCAACACAGGTAACACGGCTCCCACCAGGTTCGCCCACAGTACAACGGCCACCATGGTAGTTGCCAAGACCAGCGCTATTCTGAGACCACCGTCCTGCACGAAGTATCCTCGTATTCCGATCGCGACCGCCAACAGCAGTCCGAGCAGGAGTCCAACCGCAAGTTCCTTGGCGATCACTCGGCCCCAGTCACGCGTTCTCAACTCGCCGGTCGACAGGCTTCGGATGATCAGCATTGCGGACTGAGTTCCGGTATTGCCGCCGGCGCCGGTAACGAGCGGCACGAAGAAAACCAGGATCACCATGGCGCTGAGCGTGGCCTCGAAGTGTTCCATGACGCTCGAGGTTAGGAATCCGGTTACGAGCAGTATGAGCAGCCAGCCGACGCGCCGGCGCCAGAGCAGCCCGATACTTGCTCTGGCATAATCGATGTCGGCGGGAGCGACCGCCGCCAGCTTGTGAATGTCTTCGGTGGCCTCTTCTTCCATCACCTCGATTACGTCGTCGCTCGTAATGATTCCTTTCATGCGGCCGGCCGTATCAACCACGGGCAGGGCGCTCAGGCCGTGGTGATTCATCAACGATGCCACCTCTTCCTGGTCGGTGTCTTCCAGCACCGTCAGCAGCTCGCTGTGCATCAGTTGCCGTACAGATTCGCCGGCTCGGGCACCGAAGAGCACTCTGAAGCTCACTACCCCGACCAGTTGTGCGTCGGATTCGAGAACGTACACGTATCGCAGCGTCTCCGGCCTCTCGCGGAGTTGCCTTCGTAGCGCGACGATCGCCTCATCAACCGTCATGTGGGGCAGAACATGGGCGAAGTCCGGCGTCATCAGGCCGCCGGCCTCGTCTTCTTCGTACCTGGCTAAACTCTGTACTTCAGCGAGATCCTCCGGCGTGAGCGACCGGAAGACGTCTCGCCGCACACCCTCCTCCAGCTCCTGAAAGACATCGGTGAGGTCGTCCGGTGGAAGGAGTCCCAGGAACCTGGTGCGGCGGTCCGCCGGAGAACTGAGGAGGAACTCGGCCTGATCCACCGAATCGAGTATGGTAAACAGCTCGTTGGCATGTTCGGTGCCTAGCTGTTCGAATGCCTCGAGCCGTTCCTCTGGCGAGAGGATCGGCCATGCAGCCCTCAATTCTTCGAGAGACATCGAAAGGTGCTCGGTGGACTCCATGATGCGACCAGATAGTATCCTGCTATACGGTTCCTAACAAGCCGGTCTGCGCGTTCAACTTTTTACCACGAGTCCTAGTCCAGCCAATATCCCAGCTCCACCCACAGCGACGCGCCAGGAGACGCCCTCACCCAGAATTAGCACGCCGAGCATGACAGCGATCAGAGGTGTCACGAGAGTAAGCAACATCGTCTTAGTTACTTCCATGTGCTTGAACAGCCAATACAGCAGCACAAAGGCTATCGAAGTTCCGACAATGGCGAGATAGAGTACCGACACGACAGCTCGCGCGGTCCAGTGATGGCTGAGCGGATTACCCTCGATAGCTATTCCAATGATTAGCAGGGTGATCATGCCGACTGACATTTGAACTGCGGTCAGCAGGATGGAGCTTAGGTGATTACCTCTGGCTTTGATTATCACGTCCGCGTAGGCGGCGGCTAACGCGGCGATTAGGATTGCGGCGCTGCCCAGTAGTCCTGCTGTGCCGTGTGCTGCGAGTTCGTCCGAGAAAATGATTGCCACTCCTGTCATACCTAGGAGAACACCCACGATCTTGAGCACGGTCATCCGCTCTTCCGGAAGCTTGCCATGAGCCAGAACCATTCCGAAGAGAGGGAAGGTGGCGAACAAGAGAGAGGCGAGGCCGGAGGAGATGTATTGCTGTCCCCAGAAGACCAGGCCGTACGTGACTGTGAATACGAGGAATCCGGTGCCCGCCATAAGAGTCCACGAGGCCCTGTCTCGGGGGATGGGTGTCCTTGTATAGATGACGATGAGAACCAGTGGAATCAGACCTACGGCGAATCTCAAACCGGCGAAGGTCAGCGGAGGCAGATCCTCGAGCCCGATCTTGACGAATAACCAGGTCGATCCCCATATCAGACTCAAGACGATCCATACAGCAACAGGCAGGGTCATGGCTCTCGCGAACGTGTTTGGTTTGAGTGCTCTCTCGGAGCTGGTGGGAATCCGGGTTTGGAAGATACAATTTTGCTTAATTCCACGACACTTGCACAGGGCCGTCCTGATCGTAGCTTGACTGGATATCCGAGAACCAACGCATCATCAGGAGTGTGGCATGAATGACTTCGTGATTCGCCGCCGGACAAGTGACAGGAGGTTGGACGACAAGAGATCCGGCGGAGACCGGCGGATTGCCGAGCGCAGGTTGGTACACCGGCGCATCTTGCTTGCTGATTGGACACCGGAACGCCGTACCGGAGTGGAGCGGAGATCTGATATTGAACGGCGTGTGGTGGCGGTAAGACGGGCAGGTATGCGGCGATCGGGAGCTGATCGTCGCGTCAACCACGGCTGAAGTCAAACGTCGGGTCTTAAGGAATGGTGAGCCCCGGGGTATCCCCCGGGGTTTTTTGTTGATCGAGAAGAAAGAGCTTACCGCTTATCCAGAGGCACGTAATTGCGCTCCCCCTCGCCGAGGTATATCTGGCGTGGCCGGACGATCCTCTGGTCCTGGTCCTCGAGACTTTCCTGCCACTGCGCCAGCCAGCCGGGCGTTCGTCCGATCGCGAATAGCACAGGGAACATTTCAACGGGGAGCTTCATCGCTTCGTAGATGATGCCGGAATAAAAGTCGACGTTGGCGTACAGTTTGTGCGAGATGAAGTAGTCGTCTTCCAGGGCAATCCTCTCCAACTCCACCGCTATGTCGATCAAGGGGTTTCGGCCCGTGACCTCGAAGACATCGTCAGCCACCTGCTTGATGATGCTGGCGCGCGGGTCGAAGTTCTTGTAGACCCGGTGGCCGAACCCCATCAGCCGAACCTCCTTGTTCTTCACCCGCTTGATGTAGGCGGGTATGTTCTTCACGTCCCCAATCTCCCGCAGCATCCTGAGCACCGCCTCGTTGGCCCCGCCATGCAACGGTCCGTAGAGTGCGGCGGCTGCGGCCGCCGTGGCGCTGTACGGGTCCACGCCGCTGGATCCGACGGCCCGCATCGCATTTGCAGAGCAGTTCTGCTCGTGGTCGGCATGAAGGATGAATAGGACGTCGAGCGCTCGTTCGAGAACCGGCTCAACCTGGTACTCGGCCGCGCTCACCTTGAACATCATGGTCAAGAAGTTGCCCGTGTACGAGAGCTCGTTGTCCGGATAGGTGTAGGGTAATCCGACCGTGTGTCGGTATGCGAAAGCTGCTAAGGTGGGGGTCTTGGCGATGAGTCGGTAGATCTGATGCTTGCGGCACTCGGCGTCGTGAATTTCCTTGGCTTCGCGGTAAAAAGTCGACAGGGCTGCTATGGTGCTCACGAAGACTCCCATCGGGTGGGCGTCATACCGGAACCCATCCATGAACTTCTTGACGTTCTCATGGAGGAACGTGTGATGCACGATATGGTACGTCCATTCTTCCAGCTCTGACTCGGTCGGCAGCTCGCCGTGAACGAGGAGGTAGGCAGTTTCGAGAAACGTGCTCTGCGCGGCCAGCTGCTCAATCGGGTATCCTCGGTACCGCAGAATACCGGCGTCTCCGTCGATCATGGTGATCGAGCTCTTGCACGCTGCAGTGTTGGTGAGGCCCGGATCGTAGGTCATCATCCCGAAATCTTTCGGGTCAGTTTTTATCTGCCGGAGGTCGAGCGCCCGGATCGTTCCGTTTTCGATCGGAAGCTCATAGGTCTCTCCAGTCCTGTTGTCCGTGATGGTAAGTGAATCCTTTGCCACCGCTCCCCCTCTACCGCAAATTGAGAGTGTGCATCTCCTATTCGATAGGAGTGCCGTTCTTAGGGCCACGTAATTATAAGATCACGGTGTCACTAATTGCACCGGTCGGGAGATGAAAGACGGAGGCCGTCATGGCTCTTTTGCAGTCGGTGAAGGGAGACATCACGCAGCAGCAGGTAGACGCGATCGTCAACGCGGCCAACACCACTCTCCTGGGAGGCGGTGGCGTGGATGGAGCCATACACCGGGCAGCGGGACCGGAATTACTCGAGGAGTGTCGCACGCTGGGAGGCTGCCCCACGGGCGAGGCTAGAATCACGGGTGGGTGTAATCTCAGGGCAAGACACGTAATCCATACCGTGGGCCCGGTATGGAAGGGTGGGGCCAAGGGAGAGCCCGAGCTGCTGCGCAATTGCTACCTCAATTCGCTACGGCTCGCGAACGAGAACGGTATCCGCTCGATAGCGTTTCCTTCTATTAGCACGGGGGTCTACGGCTACCCCTCCGGGAAGGCTGCCGCGGTCGCGGTGCAGGCCGTCAATGATTTTCTGGCCGGCAAGCACAAGCTCGAACTGGTCCGCTTTGTTTGCTTCTCGGACGGCGATCTAGCGCTCTATCGGAGGATTCTGGAACAGCGGTAGATCGACTACGTGATCGAGGCATGCGGGGGAGTCGTTGACCACGCTGTTCACCAGCGGATTGACGGGATACCCCACCATCCCCTCGGTAGAGTGGGGCTGCAGCAGCGGCTCGAGCAGGGAAGGCCGCCTCGCTGTGGGGTCGAGCCACAGATCGTAATCACTCGGCTTCACAATCACGGGCATCCGATCATGGATCGGCTGGTTCAGCGAGTTTGATTCCGTGGTTATGATGGCACATGAGCTCAGCACGGTACCGTCATGACCCTGCCACCGCTCCCACAGACCTGCCATTCCAAATACTGACCCATCGCTCATGCGCATGTGCCACGGCTGTTTACCCGTTGACCGCTTCTGCCACTCGTAGTACCCGTCCGCCAGGATTAGACATCTCCTCAGCCTGAACGCTTCCTCGAAGGATGGTTTACTTGCTAACGTTTCGGCGCGCGCGTTTATCAGCGGCGATCTTTCCACGATGCGGCCCACCCAACGAGGTACTAGGCCCCACCGCAACATCACCAGCTCTCTCCCCGTATCGTCCGGTCGAGACCTCACCGCCGCGACTTCTTGAGTTGGGGCGATGTTGTACCGCGGCGGCATCTCGGGAATCTCGTCGATCCTGAAGATTTCCGCATAAGGGTCGGGTACCGAGGTCAGAGTAAAGCGGCCGCACATGGGTGGTTGGAGGGTTCGATGTAAGAGTTGGGGATCGCATGCAAGTCCCACAAACCCTCTAATTCACATACTCCTCTGGGATCGGGCTATCTGGCCGCTCCGAATCCCACATAATGTTTATTATCCACCAGCGCTCCCCGTCGTTGAACAACTGGATGCTGTTGATACCACGCTGGATGATCTCGCCTTCTCGAGTGTTGCGCGATTCGTACGTGCTGAATACATGACCTATGTTACCGAATAATTCCGTCGCGCGACCTATTTCGCGCTCGAAGAACCCTCGCTGTACCAATACGGGCCCAGCTCTTCTAATGTATTCCTCGACGCTCCAAGAGCGAGCGAGCGCCCGGGAACTGTTCGGTGGTTTCCCTGTGAAAATCAGCTTGGCGCCGACCATGAACAGCGAGCGCCATCGCTCCCAATTCCTCTCCTCACCTGCCGCCCCCGAGATGGATTCATAGATGGCGGCTACGATTCCGTCCAATGACCCCACGTCGTTAGGATCAGCTGGAGGATAGGCTGCGGGGATCGGCGGCGGGCCTTGAGCCTCTGCGGCAACCGCTATCGTTGTCAGGATAGTGGCGCAGAGAATCGCGACGCCGGACACCGTCTTCCTATTCACGACTCCTCCTCCACGGACGTTTCCTAGTTCCTCAGCACTAGCTATCTTCATGCCGTTTCCACCGTAGTATCGCCCTGTGGCTAAGAGACTGAAAGATATCGACTCGGCGGAACGCATGTTCCGCTACAAGGCTCTGTCCTATTCAGGCGCCGGTGGAGTTATTGGTGCCGTGGCGTTCGGGTACGTGGGGATCAATCCCATCTTGGGGTTTGCCGTCGGCGTGGCGATTTCTTATTTCACCACGATGCTGCTTGCCGAGTCTGCCGCCTCGCTGGTCGAGAAAATCCACAACCCGAGTGGCAAGTCGACGCCGCATAGGAGAGAATACTCGCGGGCGAGGGCTCACCAAATAAGAGGCGAGTTCGAACAGGCGATAGCCAGCTGGGAGCTCTATTGCACCGAGTACCCCGAGGACCCCGAACCGTACATAGAGCTTGCCAGACTCTACCGCAACGAACTGGGAGATTTTGAGAATGCGGTTCATTGGTTCAAGAAGGCGCGGGATGAGTCTGACATAGAGTCGGGTCGAGCGCTTCTGGCCACTCAGGAGATCATCGAAGTGTACACCCAGAAGATGGATCAGCCGAAGCGCGCCATCCCTGAACTGGCGCTGCTGCTCGAGAAATGGCCTGGCTCTCCTGGTGTTGATGTGGCCAGGCAACAGCTGCAGGACCTCCGCGCGCAACTCGCTAGAGCGTTGGAGCGATGACGCGCGCGACCGTAGAGCGGTAGCCTCGAAAGTTGAATCGCGCCGTCCGCTCTGTGGGTCCAGTCTTGCTGCTGACCGGGACGCTCTACGTCGGCGCGTTCAAGCTAGGCTCGATTCCTCCACTGGGGCCGTTCCTGGATCCGTTCAGCGGTGTCTGGGCCGTTGCCGTCACAACGGAGCTTCCTGCTAAGCTCGACGCTTCAATTGCAAGCCTGACCGACACAGTAACCGTCGTCTACGACGACAGAGCTGTCCCACATATCTTCGCCAGGTCGCGATTGGATGCGGCGAGGGCGCTGGGTTACGTCGTCGCGCGGGATCGTCTCTTTCAGCTCGAGATTCAGACCCGAGCGGCCGCGGGCAAGCTGAGCGAGTTGTTCGGCCGCCGCACGCTCGCGGTCGACCGCTACTTCCGCTCCCTCTGGCTGGCAGCCAGCGCCGGAGAGGAGCTGGCAGAGCTTCAGGCGACTGATCCCGGCAGTGTTGAGTTGTTGCATGCATATGCCCAGGGGGTGAATGCGTGGATCGGTGGCCTGCAGCGAAGGAATTTTCCGCTCGAGTACCACTTCCTGGACGTGCGGCCGATGCGCTGGGAGCCGGTACACACACTCTACCTCATCAAGTACATGGGTTGGACGCTCGCGCGGTTTAGCCGCGACCGGGATCGGTTGGAAGTTGCGGCGCTGATTGGCGAAGAGGCGGCCGATGCACTCTTCCCGATTCACTCTCCCCTACAGGAACCGCTGGAGCCGAACGGACAAACCGAAGCGCGGTTGGATTTCGTGCGATTGCCGCCGCCGGGCGAGCCCGATGCAGCGGTCCGTGCGACCGCACGCGCGATCAGGCGGGCAGGATTTCTAGCTGACTGGTTGGATCAGGACGGGGCACACGCAAGCAACCACTGGGCGGTGTCTCCGTGGAGAACAGCTAACGGATATGCTATTCTGGCGGGCGATCCCCATCTCGATCTGACGTTACCCTCGACATGGTACGAAACCCACCTCCTGGTACCGAATGAGCAGGATGTGTACGGCGTGACGTTCCCGGGCGCTCCTGACATCG
>JAZFQE010000264.1:0-4524 GCA_036444955.1 Gemmatimonadales bacterium | reverse complement strand
AACAGGTCGATTTTTTTGGTATTGTAGGGGGGCAAAATAGCGAACGTTAAATGACCCCTGCAGAGAACAAAATGAAGCGTGTTGCGATCTACGCTCGGGTGTCCACGAAGGACAAGGAACAGGATGTCGAGAACCAGCTTGCGCAGTTGCGGGAGTTTTGTGATCGACAAGGCTACGAGGTCGCCGGCGAATACATCGATCACGAGAGCGGGTCAAAAGGGAAGCGTGAGCGCTCTGGTTTCGCTCGGCTCTTTGAAGATGCCAGCAAACGAAAGTTTGATGTGGTGTTGGTCTGGTCGCTGGATCGCTTCACGCGAGAGGGGATACAGAAAACGATATTCTATCTTCAACAACATCTTTCTTCGTGACACCCTTATCATGGCAAGTGCTCGTGTACTGAGAAGGCTGGATACCCTCAAAGTACAGGAGACGAGCCGTGCTAAGCGAGTTCTTGGTGCGGCTCCTGTTTTTTAACAACTTAGCATTTATGTCCGACCCTCATTTAAGTGCCCGCGTCGAAATGACAGCAGGTTGGCATTTCGCGACAGCGTTGACTTGATAGCGTTGCTTAAAACATGTGGCCCAACAACTTACGCTCAACTACGTGCCATTCGGCGATGTGACCGACGCGCCATTAGTCGGCCCGATGCCTCTGGCTTCTTTTCATCAAACGGTGGTTATTCGGGATTCCCTTGAGCGAGTTGATTCCTTCTTGGTTGGCCCCGTAGCACTCCCTCGGGATCGGGGCTGGCTACGCATAGCTGCTGTCAATCGTGGTGACATACCCCTGCGTGAATCCGGCGACACCTAACCAGCAGGACCACAGTTCCTTCGAGGCGTCGAAGTAGAGGTAGAGCCGCTGGTGCTCATGCTCCACCCGAAATCCCTCCTCGAACGACAGACCGAGAAGGTGTTTCAGGATCATCTTATTCACATTCCTGTGTCCCACGATCAGATGGATCCCTCGACCTTTCAAGAGCTCGCATCGGTCGACGAAGAATTGTTGCACTCGGGCGGCAACGTCGTGCAAGTTCTCCCCATTGGGCACGCGGTAGCGAATCTCGTCTCTGGAGAAATCCTGGTAGTGCCGAGTCAACTCGGCCGTGGACTGCTGGCCCTTCAACTCGCCCTCAAGAATGCCCAGCGCGGTCTCTATAAGTAAGTCGCTGGAGACAATATTGGGTTGGCCGATATTGGCCTCGGCGATGGGACGTGCAGTTTGCTGGCAGCGCCGCAAAGTACTGGAATGAACTTGAACGAGTGGAACGCTCCGCAAAAATCGTGCAGCTTTCAGAGCCTGGCTGTGGCCTCGCCTGTTGAGCGGGATGTCCTGCTGGCCTTGCAGTCTCCCCTTGGCATTCCATTCGGTTTCCCCGTGTCGGGCGACGATCAGGCAATGGGGGCCGGAAGCGCAAATGAATTCGGCGAGATCTGTCTCATCGGTCAGGTTTCGAGGGGTGGCACTCATGATTCGCTCCGGTCGCTGGCTCCGAAGTGTCGGTGGACCAATCCGATACGTACGAGAAAATTGGCGGATGACGCTGCGGCCAGGGCCCACAGGAGCCACAGCAGTAACAGGCTGTTCCCGGTGAGCTCGCTCACAACGAGACCGATCGACAACATCAGTAGGCGGCTGTCGCTTCCCGCACAGAAGAGGCCAAAGAACCTCTCAAGCCGATTCTTAGGATAGCTCATCTGGTAGGTCGAGCGAAACTTCTCTGAGCTGATCGTCAGAACGAAGACGCCTCCGAGGAGGGCAAAGCCCGCGGTGAGCGCACTGGAGGGATCCACGCGTTCGCCCAGTGAGAACGTGATCGCCCCCACCAGCAGCAGTTCGGTGACCCGATCGGTCAACGTGTCCAGGAAGTCACCCAGCCTGGACAAGCGGCCCTGAATTCGCGCGATCTCTCCGTCGACGCAAGAGAAGATCCCGAACGCCTGAATCAGCACCACGCCCCACAACCAGTGATCCAGCAGCACCAGTAGGGCGGCCGAGACGCCAAAGATCAAGTCGAGGCCGGTTGCAGCGTTGGGTCCCATGTGGCTGGCGAGTCGAACCGAAAACCACACGGAAATGCGTCTCTGAAAGTGATAGCAATAGGCTCCGTCCGACTCCGGCTTCGCGAGCGTGGGGTACTTCCACCGATCAGTATCATTCGGCATCATTCTTGGCCACATCACTGAGGGCGGGAAGCCGCTCGGAGGCGAGGTAGTCCAGCACGCTCCGCACCTTAAACTTGTCGTCAGGAAACCCGGTACGTTCTCCTCCGTTCCGATGATTCCGGTAAGGGAGTTGGCAAACATCCATCCAATCCTCGGATCCGAAATACGTATTCAGGATTGCCGTCGGATTGTGCGGAACTCCGACAGGAACGCCCAGGAATTCCGTTCGCCCGATCGGCAGAAAATCCTCTGGCCGGTATCGGTAAACTTCGGGTGGGAGCACAATCAGTCCGTCCTCTCCAACTTCGTGCTCCCAGATTCCGATCCAAGGGAACCGCAGGCGAGGCTTGCCTGGGACCGTCGCGCTGTCTTCACGGAAGATCTTACATCCCATTCGCTTGCCGTCTCGAAGATCGGGCTCAACGGTGTATCCCAGTTGCTCGAGTTCTGGCGCGCACTGCTCCAGGAAGGCGTCGAAGTCGAAGATAACGATGTCCACGTCGTCATCCCAGGGGATGAAGTCGTCGTGCCGCAGCTTGCCCAGCAGCGTGCCGAACATGATGCAGGCACGGATCTGCCGCTTATTCACGGTTTCGAAGAAATCATGAATGTGGCGAATGATCAAGTCCCGTTCGTCGAAGAATCCAATCGTCTTGAACTTGCCGAGATTGCTTCGGAGTCGCTGGCTGTCGTGGACGTCTGCCTTCGCGTCGTCTGCCTGAACGACTGGATAAATCTCGTTTCGCGCACGGGCGAGATGCGTTTCATCGTCGATCTCGCACCACATCAGATCCTCAACCACGATGCACGAAACAGGAATGTTTCGCGCCGCCGCAACCAGTCCATCCATCTCGTAGTCCACGTGGCGCGTGGTCGGGAAGTGTCGCTCGGCCGTTTTGAGCATCACGGAAAACAGCAATTGGGAAATCTTGCAAATGCCAACCAACTCGCCCGGCACCTCAGATCCCAGGCCTTCCCGATTCTTGGATATCGCCACCAGATGACCATCTTGCGTCTCCACAAAGCATTCGTCGCTGGTGTTGGACAAGCCTGCCAGCAATAGGACGTTGTCGCTGGGATGTTCCAGGCATGTCGTGAGTGCCCGGCGTTCATAAACGAGATCAGACTCCAGCAGCAAGAAGGCTTCGTCAACGCGGTGACGGGCACAGTACAGCGAATACATGCTGCCCGAATTCGCAAAGTGTGGGTTGTGGACCAACTGAACCGTCTGGCGGTACCGGGCCTTCAAGGGTATGAACTGTTCAGCGAGGTGTCCCGTGACAATCACGATACGTTGGATACCGGTGTCCAGCAAACGCAAAACGGACTCCTCGATTATCGGCTTTTCACCCAGGCACAGGCACCCCTTGGGCGTCAGCTTGCCCCGATCGTTCAGGCGAACTCCCATGCCGGCGGCGAGGATAATTGCTGTTCTAACTTCGTGATTGTGGGATCCAGATTTCGTTCGACCTACGTCGTGGTTCTGACTTTTGGGCATTCGTCGATCCGTCCGGTTTCGTTCAATTTGGACCAGCGGGGGCATTCGTGCAGAAAGTTACGGTTTGATCTTCTCTGTCGGGTTTCGTAGCCCCCGCGTTTGGATGTAATAACTGAGGCTTTTCGTGGTACCGTACCCTAAATGCCGTTCGATAATCTGTTTCTGAGGCACTCCGTAGCGGAGCAATTCTTGGATGCGCTCGCGATCCTTGTCGTACATACTCGATTGAATCGTGCCTTTGGGTTTTCCAAGAACGACCCCCTGGGCCTTCTTCGCGGCCAGGGCCTCTTTGGTCCGTATTGAGATAAAGTCGCGTTCGATCTCGGCAAACAGCGCCAGCAGCGTCACCATCACTTTGGCCGTCATGTCCTGGATCCCTTTACCGAGGCGTAGGTTTTGCTTGATGATGAGTATGATCACCCCCTGGGCCACCAACCGGTTAATCAGCAGGATGACTTCGCCCGTGCTGCGCCCGAGTCGGCTCAGTTCGGTGACAACCAGACGGTCTTCTGCTTGCAAGCGTTGCTGTAACTCGTCAATACGTCGTTTTCGACTACTCTGTCGCGATGAGACGGTCACTTCGATAAACTCATCAATGCGCAACCCTTCCCGGTTGCCATATTCCAGGATTTCATGGCGCTGGTTTTTCACATCCTGAGCATGGGTCGAGGCGCGGATATAGGCGACGGTTTTGCTCATGTCTCAAGATAACCAGTTTACGCACGTAATGGGTTTGTAGGATAGCCATAGATAATATAGATTATCATGAGATATAAAGGCAATACATAACGAACGTTAAATGATCCCCTAAGAGCCGTTATTGATGCCTAGTAGGAAGGAAACATTTCCGTGTCGTACGGGTG
>JAZFQE010000263.1:0-4374 GCA_036444955.1 Gemmatimonadales bacterium | reverse complement strand
ACCATCCGCCAAAACATCGAAGGGGCTCTCGCTAACTTCTCTTGCCATTAGCACCGTGAACCGGGCGATATCCTCCTCGAACGCGTCCACCACCGAGCCTTTGAGCCATCTCTCCCCGAACCTCACGCGGGGACTGAACTCTCTCATGTGGGGCGACGCACTCCTTGTGTCTATTGACTGCTGGAAGAGGGCAATGCGAGTCTCCTTCCACAGTCTCTTGCCAAAAAGAAGCGGCGAGTTGGCTGCGGCGGCAACGACGGGGGCCGCAATTAGCTGCGCCACGTTGTACAGCCGCACGAATTCGTCGGCGCTCACCTGAAAGTGCACCTGAAAGCTCGTGTTGCACGCTTCCAGCATGACGGAGTCGTGCTCGATGTTCAGCTCGTCGGTTCCCTGGATGTGGAGCCGCAACGGCCCACCCCTAAGGCGCGTGACAGCCTCGTTCAAGGCGAAGTACCTGGGTCGCGGCGTGATGTTCTCGATCGAAAGATCAGACTTGGAGAGACTCGGGAGGATCCCCGACATGACGACGGTTCCTCCGACGGACCGTGCCGCAGCATCGATCTGTCCCAGCAGCTTCGTCAGTTCTTGTTCGAGTTGAGAAAAACATTCGCCACCCAGGCGCATCGGCTCCAGGTTTATCTCGGCGTTGAACAGCGCGAGTTCCGTCGTGAAACGCTCGTCGTCCAGCTGCGCCAAGACTTGGGTTGCGATCGGGGCAGGACGCCAGTCTTGACCCACCAAGAATACCTCCTGTTCCGCACCAAACCGCCGGGCGCCGGACTCGATCATCCCTTCCGCCAGGATGCGCTCGAGCGCCCGAAGGTCGTCGAGCAGGGCCTTGGTGAAACGCCGAATGGCTGCGGGCTCTAACTCTGGCGTGATATCCTGGCGTCCCATAAACACCGAACCGAGTATGCCGATTTCATCATATGTCCAGTGTATGTCAGGCGGGGAAAGCCGTCAACGTGAGCGCACGAGAGTGTGATAAAGATCGCGAGCTAGTGCGACAAGAATTTCACGCCCTCAGGAAGTGGAGGGTAACAAACAGCCCCCTCTACTCTGCGGCACTTTATGGCGAGGTTTTGAAAAGGTGAGATAAGAGTTCTTCACGAAACACTGACCACCAATTTAGCAGCAACTATCCCCCGATAAACCTCACTCCTCGACGCGGATCAACTGATCGATCTGCAGCTGCCCTCTCCGAGTACGAACCTCCAAATGCAACTCGCCCGGCGCTTGGGGTATGTATTCGAAGTCAAACGTCTCACCGATACTGACAGTTTGATCCGCCCTGACGGGTGACGTTTGGTGTGCCAGCAAGTCCCACCCGTCCTTCGCCAGCGGATGCCATTGCACGGGCACGTCGTCTCGCACGAGGCGGAATCGTGATCTCCCCTCGTGCAGCGTAATGTTCATCAATCTGATTCGGTAGCTAGCACCGGCCCGAAAGGTCAGCGGGACGGGTTCGGTCGTACCGTTGAGCAATACTTCGAACTCCCGTGAGTGCGACAGCAAGAAGACTCGATCCGTATGGGGCTCCCACTCCTCATCTTCCTCCAGGACGATGAAAGCGCCGTACAGGCCGCTGCTCTGCTGCCGGATATCGTCGATATGCGTGTGGTACATGAAGCTTCCCGCCCTGGGTGGCGTGATCCGTATCTCGAACGAGTCTCCGGCAAGGATCGCAGGTGTTAGTCGATTCGGATAACCCCCCGCGCCGGCAACTCCGTCGAAGTAGCTCTCGATCTCGAGGCCGTGCCAGTGCACCTGACTCGCCTCGGGGGAACGGTTGATAACCATTATGCTCGTCGGCTCGCCCTTCCAGAGAATGATCGGTGACCCGGGAACTCGAATTGAATCCTGGGGTGGCTGCTCATCTCCCGTTTGGAGCACGTAGCCGAAACGTCTCCTATCATCACCTGTCGCTGAGTCGGAATTGATGAAGAGCCGTAGCTCCCGTCTCTTGGGCTCGCTCGGAACCCAACCTTCCGGGGGCCTCACGTAGATCCCCATCACGAGGCCACCCATCCCTTCGACTGCGTGATTGTGCGGATTTCCCTCGTGATGCCCACGAATGAGATGCAATTCGCGCTCCTCGCCACTTTCCCTATGCGGACCCAACGACGCGTTGGGTATCACGTGCCAGTTTAGATGGCAGTGGAAGATCCAACCCCCGGGACGGTCGGGCGACCAGGCCACCGACATCGTGGTTCCCGGCCGCATCAACTCGGTCACCGCCATACGCCGCTCACTAGGCCAGTAGATTGTGTCTCGCGCGAAATCGCCGCGAGCGTCCACTCTGAAAAAGAACCCGTGCAGGTGCATGGGATGAGTTCTTCCGGTCGCATTGATAACGCGCCAGCGAATTGAATCACCCAGCTCATAGACAAGACGCTCCGTTAGCGGCCACGGCCTTCCATTGATGACTAAGAATGAGCGACCGAAGTCAGGATCGCCTTCGTCCGTCCGACCGGCAGACCAAGCGCCCACCACCATGACCCGTTCGTTGGGCGCAGCACCGTCGCCCACGGGATCAACAATCAACGCGCCGGAAAGTTGGCTGTCCTCATAGCGGCGCTCGTCGAGCGTTGCCCCAGTAGTGGTTCCCCAGTAGTAGTAAGTGCCTTCGGAGTTCGCAGTGAACCTTATTTCCCTCTGGGATGACGGTGGCACGACGAGACTATCCATCTCGACGACCCGCCGGGCTCCCAGACCGTGAACAACGAGCGGCACGGCGAGCGGATTACTCACCGCAACACGAACGTCGGTACCCAACGGCACGCGGATCATTGGACCGGGGATCTCCGGTGGTCTCCCTTCTTCAGCAAACGCTAGCACCTCGCCACCAACCTCGTCGGGGCCAAGCAGGTGCCAGCTTCCACGCTGCACCGAGAGCCGGACCGACAGAACACCTTCGTGCAGCGTGCCGGCCGACGTGAGATTGTCGTTGAAGCGGATCTCCGGTAGGCTGCTAACATCACGCTCCGCTGCCGACTGCGGGCCGTAGCTCAAGACGAGCGGGATCAAGCCAGCCACGAGCATTCGGTTCATGTCTTTTCCTTCGTTCAAGTCAGACGCGCTACGAAACGGCGGTGGGAGAGGGCGGTTTCAAGTGAATCCTGGGCGTGGCATGAGGCATTAAGATAGATAAGTCCGGCGGGCGACGCGAGGGAGAGACGACGGACGTTCGGTACCGCCCGCCGCCTAAGTTATTTGACCCTTTAACCTCCAAACCTCTATAGCTTCACCGAGCAGCAACTTCACGAACTAGGGATCACAACCCGCTCTCGAACACCTCCATGATATTCATGATGGTGATGTCTTCCTCGTTTACGGGGATGGGAAATGCCGCGATGGCCCCGTCCTCTTGCAGAATCGACTCCGGCTGCTCCCCCGCATAGCGGATCGGCGTAGCTGCGCCAGACAACAGCGCGCGCTTCATTCCCTCGGCATCCTCAGTAATGAAAACAACCCACATGTTCTCGTGCTGGAGGTGCCGTCCGATCGCCTCGTTTACGGACTCCTGCGACAGTTCCGCCAATCCCGGACGTATCATTCCCAGGTAGCCGGGCTCCGGCAGACCGAAAAAAGCATCGTCGATCTGGTATGAAAGTCTGCGGCTCACCGTAGACCCGTAAGTCACGCTGAAGTTGTGCAGGTAGTTGCGGGTGCGTTCTACCTGGTCGGCTGGCAGTCCTTCGTCAACCAACATTTGGAGCTCGCGCCAAGCAGCACGAGTCGCGAACATTGCCCGTTCGTGTAGATCGTCCGGTGCCGTGAGCGAAATCGGACGAATCCAGATTTCGAAGAGGTTGCTGCGCCGACCGTAGTTCACCGGCCTCTGCTGTGTCGTGTAACCCCGCGGAAACGGCTCGATGTAGCTGTAATCACCGTAGTTCATCCCTCTACGCTCACGGATCACCTGGTATAGGTGGCTGAACGAGCTCCGGTGTTCACCGAACCAAGAGTTGACAAGCATCATCTCGAAGAAGTCGTCGTCCCCGCGCACCAGGCTCGTCGGGAAGCCAAAGGAGATCGCGGTGGCGTCGGTCTGCTTCTCTACGATCAATACCCTGACTCCGTCTGGCATCCGTGGTTCCGGCGCCGCCACCGCAGGTACATCTCCGGTCGGAAGGCCGTCAAAGTCAGCACGCACCTGTTCCGCCAATCCGTTAGGATACCCTCCGCCGACGCCTACCACGATGTTGTTCCTCACGAAAAAAGTTCGATAAAACTCCCGCACGTCATCGAGGGTTATCGAACGAACCGACCCCACGTACCCCTCCTCCGGATGCTCGTAAGGAGTCCCACTGTAGGCCATCCAATAGAGCAACTCTTTACTAAGCTCTTCATCTCTCTGAAAACGACGCT
>JAZFQE010000262.1:0-16337 GCA_036444955.1 Gemmatimonadales bacterium | reverse complement strand
CCCCGGTTGTAGTCTCGGGGTTGCCGAACACAATTCCGATCTTCTCACGCAGCTGATTGATGAATACTACTGAAGTGCGTGACTTGCTGATGCTCCCAGCAAGCTTGCGGAGCGCCTGTGACATGAGACGCGCCTGCAAACCCATATGCGAAGCACCCATCTCACCCTCCAACTCGGCCTTCGGTACGAGAGCGGCGACGGAGTCTACCACGATCAGGTCAACGGCTCCGGAGCGGACCAATATGTCGGCGATCTCGAGACCCTCCTCACCGGTATCGGGTTGCGATACGAGCAAATTCTCAATATCGACGCCGAGCTTCTTAGCGTATTCGACATCCAACGCATGCTCTGCATCGATGAAGGCCGCGATTCCACCCGCGCTCTGAGCATTGGCTACCACGTGCAGGGCAAGCGTAGTCTTGCCGCTGGACTCAGGCCCGTAGATCTCTGTGATCCGTCCCCTGGGAATGCCTCCGATTCCAATGGCAGCATCCAGATTAACCGCGCCTGTCGAAATGGCTGCGATCTTGAGCCGCAGCTGGCTGCCGATCCGCATGATTGAGCCCTTGCCACAGGTCTTCTCGATCTGGGCTATTGCCAGATCCAGAGACCGCTTCCGATCATCAGCACCGCCCGCTTTCCTGTCGCTCATCTAGGATGCCCTCGTTAGCCGTCTAGTTTGTTTGAAAGTGGAGCCGAGCGCCCACATATTGTCACCGGTCACCGCTATATTGGCTCCCCGAATATACCCCGAAACCGAATTTACCGCCAGCCAGCCCTAAACGCGTCTTGCACGTGTTCTATCCGCGGCCGGCGCCCCCTCCTGAAGGACACGCCGATTACGTCAAATCGATAGCGATCGGCCGCCGTTCCGCACCTATCAACCCAGGCTTTAGCAACCCGCTCAATCTCTCTCTTCTTTGTCCACGTGACGGCCTCGAGCGGATCACCGAACGCCCTCGACCACCGGGTTTTCACCTCGACGAAGGCAACTGTGCAACCCCGCCGCGCCACGATATCGATCTCGAGCCGCCCCATCCGGTAGCGGTGATCCAGGATATCCCACCCGCGTCGCTCGAGATACCTAATTGCCAGCTCTTCACCCTCCAGCCCTGTGACATGACGCGGGTCCGTCCACTGACGAGGATCTGACTTGACGGGCATGGGGGACAAGCTAGATCGAGCCCGAACGACGCGACAACCACGGCATTGCGTCGGGGATCATTCGGCTGCAAGAGAGCGGGACAACGCTGCACGGTGCACGCTACCCACAGTACTCATCCAACTGATCCCCTCCGATGAGCAGCTCCCGTGGCCTCGACCCATCTGGGGGGCCGAGGATCCCCGCTTCGTGTAGTTGGTCAATTATCCGGGCTGCGCGCCCATATCCCACACGAAGTTTTCTCTGCAGCAGCGATGTCGAACCAAGTTGGTTCTGTAGGCAGGTCTCCGCTGCCTCTCTGAAAAGAGGATCTCTCTCCCCCGCAGCCGAGCCCGAAGCGCGCCCTGCCTCTTCAGCTTCGACCGCTTGCATGACGGCAATGATGTCTTCTTCCGCTTCCTCAGGTACGGGCAGACCCTTGGACTTGAGCAGCTCGTCGCGCGCCACTTTACGCGCGCGATACCAGTCAGTGACGGCCTCAGTCTCGTCAGTTGTTATGAACGCACCTTGCAGCCTCACGGGCTCACTGCTACCAGGCGCGAGAAACAGCATGTCACCGTTTCCAAGAAGAGCCTCCGCGCCGTTCTGATCGAGAATGGTTCTGCTGTCGATCTTCGATGCCACCCGGAACGCGATCCGGCTAGCGAAGTTGGCTTTTATCAGGCCGGTTAAAACGTTAACGCTCGGTCTCTGTGTCGCTAGGATGATGTGTATTCCAGTGGCGCGCGCCTTCTGCGCCAGCAGCGCGAGAGGTTTTTCCACCTCCGCCTGCACCGTCATCATCAGGTCGGCGAGCTCGTCGACGATGACGACGATGTAAGGGAGAAGGCCATCGGTATAACGGAGGGGCGAGCCGGGAGCGGTTCCCTCCAACCCGGAAGCACTGCTCCCCGCTCCCCGCTCCCCATCCGGTTCAAACAACTTCCTCCCCAACTCCACCTTGCGGTTGAACTCGTACAGATTACGACACGTGTTGGCACCGAATAGCTCGTATCGGTGCTCCATCTCGCGCACCGCCCACTTCAGCGCCTGGGCTGCCTCCTTGTTCTTTGTTACGACGGGGTGCCGCAGGTGCGGCAATGCATTGTAGCTGGCCAGCTCGACCATCTTGGGATCGATCATCAGCATCCTGAGCTCGCGCGGCGAGTATCGGTATATCAAGCTCGTGATGATCGTGTTGATGCAAACCGATTTGCCAGATCCGGTGGTACCCGCAATCAGCAGATGTGGCATCTCGCTCAAGTCCGCCACGATGGCGCTGCCCTCGAGGTCCCTGCCCAGGGCGACGGGCAAGCTGGCCCGCGTCTCTGTCCACTCCGGCGCATCCACCAATTCCTTGAAGGTGACGATGCGAGCGTGAGGATTAGGCACCTCGACTCCAACCGCAGCCTTACCTGGTATCGGTGCTACAATGCGAATCGATTTCGCACGCATGGCCAAAGCCAAGTCGTCGGAGAGCGAAGCTATCCTCCCTACCTTGACCCCGGGAGCGGGCTTCACTTCATACTGCGTCACGACCGGACCGGTTGTCCGCCCGACGATTGCACCTTCCACTTTGAACGTGGCCAGCGTGTCCACCAGAACTTCGCCGAGCCGGTCCAGCTCTTCTTCGCCCGCATCGGCCGAGTCGGCATTTGAGTTGTCCAGCAGATTGAGTGGAGGCAGTTCCTCCTCGTGCGACCGAATCGCAGGGAGATCCTCGGGGGAGAGAGGGCTGGTACCTCGATTGGAAGCGAGCGGGGAGCTGGGAGCGGTACCCTCGGAAGCACGAGACACGGTTCCCCCCGGCCCCCCGACCTCCGACACCTCCCGCTCCCCGCTCTCCGCTCCCAAACCACGCCTCCTCCCCGAAACCAACCTTCTAAACGGATGCCACCCAGACGTGTAGATGGAGAGAGCCGACAGCCCCAGCACCACAGTGATGACGGCCCCACCGGTACCGACAGCGCCCCTGATGGCGATCTGTAGCGGGGCAGCGATCAGGCCGATCGAGCGATGCGCCAGACCCCAATCGTCATGGGACGGCGGAAGTTGGGCAGCCGAGGTCAATCCCATCACTAGGGCAATGGTAAACGGGACCAGAAGCGCGAGTCCTCCGAAAAGGACGACTACGCGTTTGAGCTTGCGGGAATCGAGTGCCGAGAATCCCCAGGCCCCGACTGCAAAGAACGAGGCCGGCACCATGACTGCCCCGGCACCCAAATACTGCCACAGGAATCCGCCGAAGACTTCACCGATGGGGCCAGTAACATCGATGGGAGTTAATGAGAGAGAGACAAAGACCCCCGCCAGGAGGGCTGCGATACCCTCGAGTTCGAGTCGGTGGCGGTGGGCCAGAGGCATTTACCAGCTAGGTTGGAACCTTGACCAATTTATCAGCATATCGTGGCACGATGTCGTATTTGTCAGATTCCGTGGCTGCATCCACGTCGGCCTTCAATTTAGCAAGTTTCAAGGTCCGAGCGGCTGCGCTGGCGCTTATGGCTCGGCGCCACTTGTCACCGTACCTGCGCACGAGTTCCCGGGCGGCAATCGCACCGTCGCTGAGAGCAACGGCGCCACGCCCTCTTCCGGTTATGAGCGATTGCACAAATCTCCCAGCCGCGTAGGCATCTTCTAGCGCAAACATTCCCTCGCGGCCAGCGCATACAATGACAATCTCACCGGCATCCTCAAACGCCTCGTTCGCAGCCTGAGCTACCGCAGTGAAATTCAGCGCAGCCGCTATCAGCACGGGATTGCCCAGCCCGACAGCGGCTAGAGCTACTGACCCGTTAGTGGTCATCATTATCAACTGCTTGCCTGCAACAACTTCGGAGGTCATCTCCAGCGGAGAAATGCCCAGGGTAAATCCGTCTATTCTTTCGAGATTCCTCTCTCCGGCCAGTAATAGATCGTCCGATTTCAGGTTCTGGGCCATGCGCATAGCCTCATCCGCTGTTTCTGCCGAGAGAATAGCTCGGGCCCCGTTCGCCAACGCAGTAACCATCGTGGTCGTGGCCCGGAGAATATCGATGACAAGCACCGGTTTGCCCGTCACGACCGGGGGTGCAACAGCCAACGGCGTGAAATAGACAGAGAGCTTCATTCTGCGCCTTCGAGAAGCGACGTCTCTCGCTCAAGGAACTTGGTATCAACATCCCCCGCTTGGAAATCTGGATGTTGTATGACGCGCTGAAGAAAAGGAATCGTAGTCGTGATACCCTCTATGATGAATCCCTCGAGAGCATGATTCATCCGGTTCAGTGCCTCATCTCTCGTGTTCCCGTGTGCAATAACCTTTGCGACCAGCGAATCGTAGTGAGGCGGCACGGTGTACCCTTGAAACACGTGCGTGTCCACGCGTATGCCAGGACCGCCAGGGGGGTGAAAAGCTGTAATCGTACCCGGCGACGGCTGGAAGTTGCGGCTCGCGTCCTCGGCGTTCACTCGACACTCGATTGCGTGCCCTCTGAGTTTGAAGATTCGGAGGAACCTATCGCTCAACGCCTCACCGGCGGCGACTCGTATCTGTTCCTTCACAAGATCCAGATTGGTAGTCATCTCGGTTACTGGATGCTCAACCTGGATCCGAGTGTTCATTTCCATGAAGTAGAAACTGCCATCGCCGTTCAGGAGAAACTCAACCGTTCCCGCTCCCACGTAATTGATATGCGATGCGGCGCGCACGGCTGCCTCACCCATTTCGTCCCGGATTCCGACTGCGAGCCCGGGGCTGGGCGCCTCCTCGATGAGCTTCTGATGCCGCCTCTGGATCGAGCAGTCACGCTCGTTTAGGTGTATAACCTTTCCATGGCTGTCGCCCATCACTTGTATCTCAACGTGGCGCGGCCGCTCGAGAAACTTTTCAATGTAGACTGCGGCGCTACCGAAAGCTGCCAACGCCTCGTTCCGCGCGAGCTGGAAAGACTGAGGAAAGGATTCCGGTTCGTCCGCGATGCGCATGCCTTTCCCGCCACCTCCCGCAGCAGCCTTGATGATAACGGGGAATCCGATGTCCTTCGCCACATCTAGTGCCTCGTTCGAATCGTCAATCGTACCCGGCGAACCGGGCACCACCGGCACTCCAAGTTTCACGGCGATCGTGCGTGCCGCAGCTTTATCTCCCATCAATCGGAGCTGTTCAGCTGTGGGCCCTATGAACGTAATGTTCGAAGCACTGCAGGTTTCTGCGAATTCAGCGCTCTCAGCCAGGAAACCGTAGCCGGGATGGATTGCATCAGCGCCCGTAATCTCCGCTGCCGCGATGATGGACGGGATGTTGAGATACGACAAGCGGCTGGGTGCCGGCCCTATGCAGACGTCGTCGTCTGCAAACCTAACGGGGAGCGTGTCACGATCCGCTTCGCTGTAGACGGCCACAGTGGAAACGTCGAGTTCGCGACACGCGCGTATGACCCGCAGAGCGATCTCACCGCGGTTCGCGATCAATACTCTCTTGAACATCGAGGTTAGGGTGTTATCCCACCCCCAACACTACCTGCGTCGGCTGCGCCCATTTGGTCGGCAAAAGTGCGATCTGAGGTACCCTCTATACCGCTCAGACGCAGTTCAAACTCGTTCGGATTTGACGAGTAGAAAAGAGCTGCCTCTTTGGTGATGACTCCATTTGAGTACCATTGCATAAGCGACTGATCGAACGACTGCATACCATACTGGACCGTACCGTCTTTGATGAGATCAGGAATGCCCAGCGCTTTGTCTGCATCACGGATATTGTCGTGAACGGCGGCGGTGTTGATGAGAATTTCGCACGCCGGTACTCGCCCGTCGCCGTCCTTCGTCGGCACCAGCCTCAGGGATATCACGGCTTCTAGGGATGTCGAGAGCAGCCCACGGACTGTCTCATGTTCGTGCGGTGGGAAGAAAGAAATGACCCGGTTGATCGTCTGCGCTGCATCTGTAGTGTGAAGAGTCGAAAACACCAGATGGCCCGTGTCTGCGGCCTTCATCGCTGTTTCGAGGGTGATCTTGTCGCGAATTTCGCCTATTAGTATCACGTCAGGGTCCTGTCGCATCACATGGCGCAGCGCGGCATCGAAGGAGAGAGTGTCGCTGCCCACCTCGCGCTGCGAGATATTTGATGCGCCATCCCGGTGCAGAAACTCTATCGGGTCCTCGATGGTGATAACGTTACACTTACGATGTGAGTTGATGTGGTTGACCATAGCGGCCAGCGCCGTCGACTTGCCCGAGCCCGTAATGCCCGTCACTAGCACCAATCCGCGTGGCTTCAGGGCAATTCCTTCCAACACCTTCGGCAGCTTCAATTCTTCGATGGTTTGGATTTCGAATGGGATAGCCCTGAACACGAAGGAAAGTGTTCCACGCTGCTGGAATACGTTCGTGCGGAATCGCCCAACCTTCGGCACACCTATTGCAAAGTCTGCCTCCTTGTGTTCAGCAAACTCCTTCACCTGGCGTGGAGTCATTATCTGCTCGGCCAGCGCCTTCAACTCTTCGGGCTTGAGCGGTTGTTGCGCCAAGGGAACGAGATCACCCGACACCCGAATTGTAGGTGGCCTACCGACCTTCAGGTGAAGATCCGAGCCGCCTTTCTCAACCAGCTCGGTGATGGCGGCTTTGAAGCTGAATGACGCTAAGTTGGAAGTTTCTTTAGCCATTTGGATCGACCCTAAATAAAACTTGTCCGAATTCTACAGGTTGAGCGTCCTCGACGAGGACCTCCTGGATGACACCCGACACCTCGGCGTCGAGCGGATTCATGATCTTCATTGCTTCTATGATACAAAGCGTAGTACCTGGGCTGATCCTGCTCCCCACTGTAACGTACGGATCTGCTCCAGGCTCGGGCCGAGCATAGTAGGTTCCGACCATTGGGGATTCTATGGCAACGAGCTTGGTCGTAGCAGCCGCCGACTCAGTCGCGCTCAGATCCGATCCCTCGAACTTGCGACTCTCCAGCGCCTGTTCACTCGCCGGATTACCGTGCGAAGCTTGGTACGTTACTGGCCCGCCAGCCCCGCCCTCGCCGCTCTTGGAGACCTTCACCGAGGTACCCCACGGCCGTTTGCGAATCTCGATCGTGCCAACACCAGATCGGTTGAGGAGATCTATGAGTTTTTCGAGAAACTTAAAATCAATCATACGCGACTGAGGTACTTGTCCTCTCTGCGATCGACGCGGATAAGCTGCCCCTGTTCAATGAAAAGGGGGACTTGCACTACGGCGCCTGTCTCCAACTTAGCAGGCTTCGTCCCGCCGGTAGCCGTGTCGCCCCGGACACCAGGGTCGGTCTCAACTACCTCCAACTCTACGAAAAAAGGTAACTCGATTAGTATAACCTTTCCCTCGTGCACTAGACCAGAACACTCCATCCCCTCCTTCAGATAGAGGAGTTGTTCCTCGCCGATGACCCCGGCATTGATAGGGATGTCGTCGTACGACTCCATGTCCATGAAATGGAACACATCTCCGTCGCGATAGGAAAACTGAACCGAACGCTTCTCCAAACGGACGTCGTTTACTTTCTCGCCAGCAGTCCACGTACGGTCTATTACCGCACGTGTCCTGATGTTCTTGAACTTGCTGCGCACAAAGGCTCCACCCTTGCCAGGCTTCACGTGCTGGAAATAAACCAGCTGAAAGAGGTGCCCGTCTATTTCAAGCACCATGCCGTTGCGAAAGTCAGCCGTCGTCGCCACTCGCTACACCAGCTCCACGAGCTCGGTGTTCCCGTCACTCAGGAGCTTGGCACCCCCGTTGGTTACCAGCACGTCGTCTTCGATCCTGACCCCACCCCAGCCGGGGATGTAGACTCCGGGCTCGATCGTCACGACCGCCCCTTCGGGCACCGGCGATTCGTTGCTCTTACTCAAGCGGGGCGCCTCGTGAACCTCGAGCCCTAACCCATGTCCGAGCGAGTGTCCAAACTGATCACCGAAACCCTGCTCCTCTATCAGCCTTCGTGCGAGGCGGTCAGCATCCCGACCCGTCATGCCAGACTGTATGTGCCGCAGCGCGTTCTTCTGCGCTCGGCACACCAAATCGTACACTGTCTTCTGCTTTTCGGTAGCCCTGGCACCCACCACAAACATCCGAGTGAGGTCAGCGCAATAACCATCTACCTGAGCGCCAAAATCGATCAAGACGAAATCGCCCGCCTGCAGTGTCTTCTCCGAAGCTCCGGCATGAGGAAGCGCCGTTCTCGGACCGCATGCAACAATAGTCCGAAACGGGTGCCACTCGCTGCCGCGGACGCGCAGCTCGTTCTCGAGTCTCGCCGCAACGTCTAGCTCCCGCACTCCGATAGTAATTGCCGGCAGAGTCGCCTCAAGGGCCTGGGCGGCAAGACTCGCAGCCTGTCTTATCGATGCAATCTCGTCCTCATCCTTAGAGGCTCTTAACCGCTCGACCAGGTCCTCCACCGGCTCTAGTTGGATGCGGGGACGGCACTCACGAAGTTTTGCTTCCTGCGCCACGGTGACGATTGCTGATTCGAATCCAAGCCGTCCCACCCGGGGGGAGTCGCCTATGATGTTGCCCAACCGAGCCCATGTGTCCGACTGAACCACTTCGACCCTGACGTCAGGGGAAATTTCCGAAGAAGCCTGGACTTCGTAACGGAAATCAGTCAAGAGCACGACGCCATCGTGAAACACGAGCAGAACGCCTGCGGAGCCGGTAAATCCCGTTAGGTATCGGATATTCGGCAGGTGCGTAACTATCAGACCGTCCAACCCCTGCGCCTCCAGCTCGGCGCGCAGCTTTGAAAGACGACCCTCAACGCGTACTGGCACGCTCTCTTAGATAGCCTACTATCGCATCCAGTCCCAGCACGTAGCTCCCCGCGCCGAATCCGGCGATCACGCCGACTGCGATATCAGCCGTCACCGACTTTCGCCTCTCAGGCTCTCGCGAGAAGATGTTGCTCAGGTGCACCTCTACAAACGGCACACGCACCGCTAGTAGCGCGTCGCGAACCGAGATTGACGTATGAGTGAGGGCGGCAGCGTTGAGAATCATGCCGTCCGCGGACGCCGATTCCTGAATCGCCTCCACCACGCCACCCTCGTGGTTCGACTGACGCCAACTCACCTCTACCCCCAACTCGGCCGCCCGGCTGGCGACCAGTTGCTCGATCTCCTCCAGCGACTCGGATCCGTAGATTTCAGGTTCTCTAGATCCGAGGAGATTTAAGTTGGGACCATTGATAACTGAAAGGCGCACTAAGACTTCAGGCCCTTGAGCCACTCACTGAATTCTTCGTCGCTCTCCTCTGCACCTGCCTCCTCCGCTTGCGTCTGCGGCGCGGCGTCCTGCTGAGTGCCCTCAGCACCAAAGAACGCATCGAAACTCACGTCCGAAGGAGGCTGAACCTCGGTGGGCAACCTCTGAGTTGCTCCGAGCGCCTCTGCGGAAGTAGGCTCCGGGGCCGGCTGCTCGGCAACCCGGGCTGCGATTAGACCCTGGAGCAGCGCTCTCACGGACATTCCCCCCGTCTCGGCAACGGAGTGTTTGGCCGCGGTCGGTGGCTCCCCCCCCCTCACCGCGCGTTCATCTAACTCAGCAAGTTTCTGCGTCAACTGTGGGTCGTCGGGCCGCTGCTCCAACAACTCGCTGTAAACCTCCCTGGCCTGCTCCACGAGTCCCTGGGACAGGTACACCTCGGCCATCGTCTCTGTCACGACGGGTTCGGCCTGAAAATCTGCCGCAGCTCCAGGCTTCTCCACAGGTTCGTCCAGCTCCGGTTGGATGAGCGGAAGATCTCGCGTCGGTGTTGGCACGGGTTCAGGCTCCGTCATTGCCGGCGCAAGTTCCTCGGCTGGAGGACTGATCTCTGCCGTCTCCTCCTGCACAGCCTCCCGACCTGAAGCGGCATCCGGCGACTCCGCCGTGTCTTTGTGAGTCGGCTCAGCGGACACCACGACAGAATCTGCTGGGGCAAGGTCTTGAATCGGAACAACCTCCGCAACAACTTCGTCGGTAGGTTCAGCCACCCCTGGGATGGAATCTGAAGGGGCAAGGTCTTCAATCGGAACAACCTCCGCGACAACTTCGTCGGTAGGTTCAGCCACCACCGGGGAATCTGAAGCAGCAAGGTCTTCAATCGGAACAACCTCCGCAACAACTTCGTCGGTAGGTTCAGCCGCCACCGGGGAATCTGAAGGAGCAAGGTCTTCAATCGGAACAACCGCGTCGGCCGCTTCGGCACTGTGCACTGCTCCATCGTCAACATCACTGATACCACTGGTCGCACTTTCGCGCGCCAGAAATTCTTCACCGGATAAATCGGTCTCGGGCGGCGCGCCGACCGCAGTTTCCTCAACATCACGGTAAACCACCAACGGCTCGGGAGCCAAATCATCAAGCCGTTCGATCGTGTCCGCCTCCGGAGAGGTGTCCTCGCTCGACGCCTCGGCATGGGCCTCCATCTTCAGCGTCACCCCGGCAGGCTCTGGTTCGGCCTCTGCTGCCGCTGCGGCGCCAGGCTCCGGCTCTGCCTCAGTTTCCGCTACGGGGGCTTCTTCCGCCGCCGCCTCACTGGGTGCGCCCTCCCCATCAGCTTGTGTCAATTGCTCGAGCCATTCCTTGGCATCTCCGTTTAGGGGGTCAACCTCGAGCAGCCTCTCGACCCAGCTAATGGCCTTGCGCGTGTCGCCGGCATCCTCGGCGAGTTTCGCCAAGTGGTTGAACGCAATGATGTTTTCCGGATCCAGATCGAGTACGCCCTCGAACACTTCGGCCGCTTGCTCACTCTCCCCAGTATCCAAGAGGCATCGGCCGTGCACTATTCGAGCACTCACGTAGTCGGGACGCCTCTCCAGACCCTCGGCTAGGAGCTTAAGGGCCATCGTGTAGTTGCCAGCTTTGCGGTAGGTATCTGCCAGCGGAGCGAAGTATTGGTCCGGGTTATCCTGCCAGCGCCGCTCAAGTTTCTGAATCTCTTTTTCGTAAGCCATCGAACCGAAGCTACCTCCGCGGTGTATACCTTGCGGTGCGTACGCTGTTAAGATAAGTGCGGATAACGAGTTAAGTTAGTGAGCGACGGCCAAAACTGTCAACCTGAAACCGAGCGGGCCAGCTTGAGATTCCTCCTTGGCAGGCTTAGACTTAGCCGCTTCTCACAGCCGACGTGCTAATGAATTTGAACTTGCTACATAGCGGGATTGAGGACTAGATGTTCATGCGCTCCATGCGCGCAAGCGCAAAATGGATAATGCTTTTCGTGGCTGTCGCCTTCGTGGGATGGATGGTTTTCGACGTGGCGGGCCTCACCGGAAGCGGGGGAGGCCTGGGTACTTCCGAGACCGTTCTGCGGATAAACGGCGTGAAGCTGGACTATCAGTCGTTCCTCTTGGCCGTGCGAGACGCTCAGGAGCGAGAGAGGATTCGGTTTGGATCCGGGCCGGTGACCCTCGACGACTATCGCAGACTCGAAGACGCGGTCGTCGAGGAGTTCGTTAGAGACGTCATGTTCAACGAGGAGTACAGACGACGTGGAATCACGGTTTCCGACGAAGAGATCTTAGCGGCCGCCGAAAACAGCCCCCCTCCCGAAGTAATACAGCTACCCGACTTCCAGACCGAGGGGCAGTTCGACCTCTCTAAGTATCAGAGGTATTTGGCCGCCGGTGCGGATCCACAGTTCCTGCTGGCCTTGGAGGCCCGATACCGCACTGAAATACCCAGAGTAAAGCTGTTCGAGCAGCTCTCCACCGATGTGTACGTTCCGGACGGGCGGCTTTGGCGCCTGTATCGAGACGAACACGACTCAGCTGTAGTTGTCGTGGTATCCGTCCGCCCCGCGACCGCTGTTGGCGACGAAGCTATTTCGCTGGGAGACGCTGATCTGGAACTGTATTACCGGATGCATGAAGCCGAATATAGGCGTCCCGCGAATGCTTTCCTGAGCCACGTCTCTGTTTCCAAGGAGGTTAACGCCTCTGACTCTGCGGCCGCCCTGGCCGATGCGCGCGACATTTATGAGAGCGTGACGGGGGGGGGAGCCGACTTCGCCGAAATGGCCCGTATAGAATCAGCCGACTCAGCGACTCGCGCCGACGGCGGGAATCTCGGGGAGGCCCGGGCGGGACGCTTCCACACCACCTTCGAGGCTGCCGCGCTGGGGCTCAACCCGGGTGAAATCGCGGAACCAGTCCTCACCCCCGGCGGCTACCACATAATCCGGCTAGACTCGCGCTCCGCGGACAGCTACCGGGTCAGCCATATCCTGGTGGCTGTTGAGTTGCGAGGTGAGCACTTACAAGAAGTGGAAAGCCTGGCCGATTCGCTGGACATTCTTGGGGCGGAACAAACCGACCCAGAGGCGCTCGATGATTTGGCGGCGAGACTGGGCTTGCCGGTCGCTGCTGTATCGGTCTTTGAGGGAGATCGGTTGCGCCTTGCGGAAGGTCCGGTACCTGACGCCGGAATGTGGGCCTTTGAGACGCGTGAGGGTGAAACATCACTTGTAATCGAAACAGACAGTGCGTACCACCTCTTTCGGCTAGATAGCATTGCTCCGGACCACGTACCTCCCCTGGCAGAGATCCAATCGGTCGTGCGCGCAAGGGCCTTACTTCAGGCCAAGGTGGACAGCGTGACGGCGGCGCTGGGACGGTTGGTCGCTGAGATGGGACCCGACCCCGACTTGGGAGAGCTGGCTGGTCGGCCCGGTTTCTCGGTAGCTACGGTGGGTCCCATTACCAGAAGCAATCCCGGCTTCGAGCTGCGTGATCTACCTGAGCTTGTCGGGTCAGTTTTTGGGAAAAGAGAGGGAACGGCGCTCGGACCGTTCACGAACGATCTGGGAACCGTGTTTATTGCGAAACCTATTCGCCGATGGGTAGCAGACAGCAGCGCATTCGTCGCTCAGAAAGAGGCTCAGAGAGAGGATGTCACCGCGCGGGCGAGAGATGCTAGAATTAGGAGGTATCTGGCAGCACTCAGGGAAGAAGTCGACGTGATCGATCGACGCCGGGAAATCGAGGAGCTACAGCGTCAACTTGCTGAATCCGGTGGGTTCCCCGGTATTCCCGGGGGATTCTAAACACTGCAATATCGCGTAGCCGCTACGGGCTACTCGCTTAGCTTTTTCGGCTCCCCTTCATCCTCACGAGCGTCGAGCTGTCGACTGGCGAGTGTAGTCTGATCGTCGCCCTCGTCGAGGTTGTCCTTCACCTCCCGTATGCTCTTCTTGAACTCCCTTATGCCTTTCCCCAGGGATGAACCCACTTCCGGCAATCGCTTCGCGCCAAACACCAATAGCACGATGAGGAAAAGAATAACGAGTTCCCATACACCGATCGTTGGCATAACGCCTCTGTGCTACTTCAAAAAAGTGATCGCGCCACTAAATACGCGAGTAATACTCCAATTATACCTAGGAGAGACACCCGAATACCAACCGGCCCCATTGTCAAATTAAATACGAGCAGATCTATGTGCACCGGGCCTACCGACGGCGCCACCGTCCAAGTAAAGAACGTTTTTGCGGCTGATTCGGGCAGGAACCGCTCTAACAGCGCCGAGAGAAAACCTCCCAACGCAAATCCGACGGCTAGTACGCCGACATAGTATGCTGGCTTCCTCGGTCCCAGCGCCATCTCAGCCGCTTACCGCCGCCGCTCAATGGAATATGTCACACAGAGCCTGAGAGTTTCTTTGGCGTGGCTATCCGGCAAGCTCTCCAACTCCTCTTCAGCCTGTCGAGCGAGAACTGCGGCCCTTTCTCTCGCAGCGTCGATACCACCGTTGGCTGACACTGCGTCCACGACTGCCGCAATGAGATCGTCCGCAGGGTTCGGGTCTGACATCAAGCTTTCCACCAGTTTCCGCTCCGAAGCATCCATACAAGGAAGCGAAGCGATCAGCGGTAAGGTCACTTTATGCTCCCGCAGATCGAGACAGGATGGCTTGCCTGTTACCAACTCTGACTCGGTATAGTCGATTACATCGTCGGTGATCTGGAATGCCATTCCCAGAAACCTGCCGTAGCGTCGAAGAGGCTCTCTATATTCGACCGCACCCACCAAAGATCCCACTTCGCACGCGCCCGACATCAGGGAGGCAGTCTTCGACCTGATCAGCGCGTCATAATCCCCCTCCGAATACTGCGGGCGGTCGAAGGCCTCCAGCTCACGCATCTCGCCGACCGTCATCTCGTTAGTCACCCGTGCCAAGACTTTGAGTGGTCCGGGATCGTCGAGAGCTACCAACTCGAGTATGGCTCTAGAGTAGAGGTAATCACCCATGATCACTGCCACCTGATGGCTGAACTCAGCATTGACCGTCGGCTGACCACGGCGGAGCACAGAGTGATCGACGGAATCGTCGTGGACGAGCGTGGCCACATGTATGAGTTCTACCACGGCCGCCAAAGTTTCCTCCCGCTCGGACACTCGACCCACTGCCTCTGCTGACAACAGCAAGAGAGTAGGTCGGAACATTTTCCCTTTGAGCCGGAGGAGGTGTTCGTTTACCTCGGCCACCATGTGAAAGTCCGAGGCTACTATTCGGCGCAGCTCCTCGAAAGCTGCATCGAGATGTTCCTCGACAGGCTCCTGCAACGAAGCCTGTGTGACGGGAGCTAGCTGGGAGGGCATGCGCTACTTGCCCGCTGGATAAGGATCCTACTTCGCAAGCTTGGCAACCCTGTCGCCTACGTCTTCAAATTGAATATCGACTGCGGACACCCTTTCATAATGTGACAGCGCCGATTCCAAGTTGCCCTGCTCTTCTTCACACCGACCGATCAAGTACAGCATAGCGATCTTGGCATCATCCCCTGCATCATCTGATTCGACCGCTCTTCTTAGTACAGTTTCCGCCACAGAAAGTTGACCCTTCTCATAAAAACAGTTGCCCAAGGCCTCCGCTGCTTTCAAACGCGCCTGCGAGCCGCGCAGCGCTTTCTGAAACTCAGCAATGGCTTCATCCACCAACCCCATCTCCTTGAATGCCACACCCAAGTCGTAGTGCGCCTCCGAGTCGTCTTCGGCGATGTTCTCCTCAATACCTTGCTTGAACTGGCTCAGCACCTCTCCGAAATCGGCCTGTTCGTCCCCAGAGCTGACGAGACTCGCTCGAGTCTTCATCCGGATACCTTTTGGCGGTTCTGGCTCTTCGCCGAGGATGAGCTCACGGAGATCAACGAAGCTCCCGGCGGCTTCGCCGGCAACCTCAACAGATTTTTCAGGAGCTGGCACCACCGTCTCCAGCGCCGCAGTCGCCTCAGCGTTAACGGGGTCGTGCTCCAACACGCTCAGGTAGGCCGAGCGGGCTTGATCCACGTCACCTTCCCTCACAAGGGCGTCTGCGAGCGCCAGATAGGCCGTCACAAGCAGGGGTTTGTCGCCTAAGTGCGAAATGAACTCAACCTTCTTCTGGTGATGCGTGATGTCGTTCGGATTGAGACGAAGCAACTGGTCCGCGCACGCGCGAGCGTGGTTCCAATCCTTGTTCACCTCGTAACCCTGCATCGCCCGATCCAGTTCTGCCTCACCCCTATCGATATCACCGCTCTCGATCAAAGCTTCCGCAAGCTCACGGCGGCTGTCCGCGTCGTCCGGGCTCTGCGACACCAGCTGCTCAAGTTCCTCCAAGGAGGGACGCGCGGGCGCCTCTGGTACCTGCAGTCCAACATCAGGTTCGGCTGGCAGCTCGCGATCGAGGCCAGCATCGAGCGCCGGACCGAGATCAGTCGATTCGACTGATTCCAGCACGGGCTCGGGAACTCCTTCGGGTTCTAAGACCTCCGGCTCGGCAGCAGCTTCGGCCTCTGCTAGGGCACCTTCCAGCGCCTGCTCAGCACCCTCGACTGCGGTGTGTTCAATCTCCAACCCGCCGGTATCCACAGTTTCGAGAGCAGTTTCATCCGCCACCGCCGCGGTCGTTTCGAGATCCTCCAACTGAGCAGTGGGAGCCACCTCTTCGGGGGCCTCGTGCTCTTCCGTGTCGAAATCGAGGAACACGATCTCGCTCGACCGTTTCCTCGGTTTCGCAGCTGCAACGGCTTGATCCCCGGGATCAAAGTCGGGGTCAATGGCCATCATCTTCTCCATCGTCCGCCGGACCTTGCCCTCATCGCCCTCGGCTTCCGCCTCCGCATATAGCTTCGCAAGCTGCTCTCGCGCCTCGTCCGTGTGCGCAGCCTCCATCAGGAGCTCCGCCACGGTGATACGCGAGTCCTCAGTATTCGTGGAGGAATCCG
>JAZFQE010000261.1:0-2281 GCA_036444955.1 Gemmatimonadales bacterium | reverse complement strand
GGAAGAAGTCATCGGTAGCAGCGTGAGCTTGGACGGGGAACCCTTTGTGGTAATAGGAGTGATGCCTGCGGGCTTTCGTTTTCCGCCATTTTGGGCGGTGGAAGCGGACATGTGGGTGCCGTTGGTTCTCGATGCGGAAACAGGTGCGCCGAGGAGAGCGGCATTCCTGAGAGTGTTCGGCCGGCTGCAACAGGCGGTTACGCTCGAGCGCGCGCGGTCGGGTATGGACTTGATCGCAACCGCGTTAGAGGAACGGTACACCTGGGCCAACGAGGGCATCGGGGTCAACGTCGAATACATGAGTGAACCTGCTTTGAGCGGAGTGAGGCCTATGGTCTTCGCGATTGCAGGTGCGGTAGGGTTGCTGCTCCTAATCGCATGCTCCAACGTCGCCAATTTACTCCTCTCGAGGGCGTCAGCACGGCATGTGGAACTCGCAGTGCGCTCCGCCCTTGGAGCCAGTAAAGGGCGAGTGGCACGTCAGTGGCTGACGGAGAGTCTGGTGCTGGCAATGGTCGGAGGAGGACTCGGCGCTTTGTTGGCGTGGGTGTCGATCGGCCCGTTGTCTATTTTGGTGACTGCTCTCATGCCGGTCACCGCGGTAATTGAGCTGGACGTTCGGGTTCTTGTGTTTTCCTTCGCCGTATCACTCCTCGCCGGTACGATCTTCGGTACTGTTCCGGCACTTCAGGCGGCGTCGATCCAGCCGGCGATGGCGTTGCGTTCCAGCAAGACGGTTGGTGGGGCTAGACGTGCCAGGGTTGCATTGATCACGGGCGAGGTGACGCTGGCGATCGTGATGTTGGTGGGTGCTGGGTTACTCACCCGTACACTCAGGCAGTTGATGAACCACGACCCCGGTTTCAATACTGAGGGCGTGGTTACGATGGACCTTTCTTTCGGTTCCTCGGCAAGCGCAGAATACGGTAAACGCCTGACCGCTTACGAAGTTCTGCTGAGCGAGCTTCGTTCGATTCCCGGCGTCGAAGCCGCGGGATTGGTCAACCATTTGCCTGTCGGTTCGGACATTTGGAGAACTCCCTACAATGCGGTGGGCGGGGCGTCGGTTGGAGAAGAAGGACTCGCAGTGATGAGGGTAGCGGGGCAGGGTTATGACAGGGCGATGGGACTGCGGTTACTGCGGGGTAGATGGTTTGACGGAACCGAAAGCACCGACTCAGAGCGAGTGGTGATTGTCAACGAAACTCTCGCTCGATCTACGTGGCCGTCCGGTGAGGCACTGGGACGACGTATATGTCTGGGCTCCGGGGAGGACTGCCAGATAGCAACGGTCATCGGTGTCTATGCGGACGCCGGGCAGTGGGTCTTACGAAGGGACGTATCACCTGAGGTGTACTATCCTCTGGCACAAGATCCGACAACGTGGAACACAGATATATCGCTTGTGCTTGCGACTCCCCTCGCGAGGCCCGGACTCTTGGAGGCGGTGCGCGACCGCGCGCGGAGCATCGATCCCGCGGTACCAATCACGAATGTGAGAAGTGTAGAACGAATTCTCTCGGACCAGGTAAGCAGAGAACGAACGTCCGTAATCTTGATGGTAGCGCTGGCGTCGTCCGCACTGCTGTTATCGGCCGTTGGTCTGTACGGAGTGATCAGCTACCTGACGGCGCTGCGGAATCGGGAAATCGGCGTGAGGGTGGCATTGGGAGCCGGCACGGTTCAGATTCTCAGAATGGTGGCCTGGGACGGAGTCGTCATGGCGGCACCGGGGATGTTGCTTGGGGTTGGTGGTTCTCTGCTTCTCGGGCGATTGGTCGAGAGTTTGTTGTGGCAGGTTCAGCCCGATGATCCGCTGACAATTACCGGTGTGTTGGTTCTGTTGACGGGTGTGTTGGCGGTCGCGACACTGCTACCGGCACTCCGCGCCGCAAGAACAGATCCTGCGGTGGTATTGAGAGAAGAATAGTTGCAGCGGAGTCCTTATGAAGGCTTTTTGCAGTTTCTTTCAACCGGAAACCGTTTCTGGTGCTTAGGTTGCGGGTTTCGATCCAGCTTCCGCTTTCAATTGTAGCCAGTCCCCTAATGCCGCCGTCGCCTCTGCCGTAGTGAGTGCGCGAGCGGCCCGCTTCGTGGCGGCTGGGAGCCAGGTCTCGAACGCCGTTACTGTCGCCCTATGCTTGCCCTGGGAAGTATGCACTTCACGGACCGCCGCCAGACGATCACCATCTAGCTGGTCGGCAATCCGAGCAAGAGCAGGCCACAATCGCCGATGTACGTACGTGATTTTACCATCCACAAGTCGACAGACGAGCACGTC
>JAZFQE010000260.1:0-2583 GCA_036444955.1 Gemmatimonadales bacterium | reverse complement strand
TGAAGATGAGGTTTGGAGGCTTGAGGGGTCAGGCTCTCTGTACCGCCTGCAGCGGGCTGGCGTAACACGGGCTACCTTCGAAATCGGACAGCGAATTAGAGTCGTGGGGCAAGTGTCAACGCGGGCGGAACGAGAGCTTCTCGCTACGAATATCTTGCTCCCGAGCGGTACGGAAGCGGTGCTCCGGCCAGGACCACTTTCAAACCGCTATTGGGCTGAAGCCGAATCTGCCGTCGGGATCGAAGAGGAATCGTTTTACGATGCAGTGGCTGCTGCCCGCGAAAACCGAGGGATTTTCCGAGTATGGAGTCCGCCTCCACCGGGAAACAGCATCTCAATCCATACGCCGTTCACACAAGCTGCCATTGAAGGGCGGAGTTCCTGGGATCCTCTAGACAATTTCGCCATGCGATGCGAGCGGCCAGGATTGCCGATCGTCATGAGGAACCCACACCCGTATGAGTTCATTGATAACGGCAATGAGATCACGCTTAGGGGCGAGACGTGGGACATTGAGCGGACTATACACATGGAAGGAAATCCAGAAGGACAGCCTGCCACGCCTCTCGGGTACTCGGTCGGTCGCTGGGAGGACAACGTGTTGGTGGTTCAAACCACGCGCATCAACTGGCCTTACTTTGACAATATCGGGACACGGCAGAGTGAGGCTGTCGAAATGATTGAGAGGTTCACGGTGAGCGAGGATCAGACGCGCTTGGACTACCACTTGACGATTAATGACCTAGCGACCTTCACGGAGCCCGCGACGTACGAGAGATTTTGGTTGGCGCTTGGTGAAACGCTTCCAACTTACGACTGTCGTGTGAATCTCGCGTTTGAGTGACCGCTTTCTCGAAAGCGGACGTTCGGGTAACGTCGTTCTACTAATCAATATCAGATCTCTGGAGAAAGTCAGTACTATTTAGACAGAAAAAAAATTTAGTTGAGGGATGATTATGAAAACGCCGCTTTCAATGCTGATTAGTGGGGTTGCATTACTCCACGGCTGTGGCAATCGACCGCCCGCTGAGGCAGAACAACAACCCCTGATTGACACGACGCCTCCGAGCATCAGTTACGTGGTTTTGAACAGCAACCCCAACCCGACCGTACCGCTGGCGGCGATCCTGAGCCTTTCGACTGACGAGCCGGCAGCGGTGACGGTCAGAATTGACGATGGCGAGCGGACCTGGGATGCCACTTCGAGTGATGGCTTCGCAACGGATCACTCGCTAATGGTGCTCGGCATGCGTCCTGGGCGCGTTCACCACATCACCGCCGTTGTGAGTGATGTGTCAGGTAATCTGAGTGAGACACGGCCCCTGCCTTTGGAGATGTCGCCGTTGCCGGATGCGGTTCCTCAACCGGAAGTCCTGATCAGCCAACCGAACAGGATGGAGCCCGGGGTGACGCTCTTTGACGTGACCCGGAGAGGAGAGGATGGAGAAAACGTTGAAGACTATAGAATGCTAGTCATCGTCGACGATCGCGGTGAAGTAATCTGGTATCACCGCGACTACCATGGAGGAGGCGACGCACGCCGACTTAAAAACGGAAATCTTCTGTATCTCGGCGGGGCTGCTCAAGCCGTCGAAATCGACATGCTGGGCAACGTCGTTCAGCACTGGCATGCCAATCAAGCCGACCCTGAGACTGTGTGGCCGGGGAGTACGCACGTGGATACGGCTACGTTTCATCATGAGGTGGCGGAGCTCCCATCGGGCAACCTCCTGACACTGAGTAGGGACGCGCGAGTCATCGACGACTTTCCGACCAGCGAATCCGACCCCAATGCGCCACCGGCACCCTCTACGGTCGTGGGCGATGTCATCGTCGAATTCGCCCGGGACGGGACGATACTTCACGAATGGAGCCTGTTGGATATCCTGGATCCGTACCGTATCGGCTACGGCTCGTTGAATACCGATTTTCCCCCGATAGAGGACCATTACTCCGACCGACGTGAGGAGGCACCGCCGAGAGATTGGACACACTCCAACGCTGTGAGCTACGACCCCAATGACGACTCGTTCATCATCTCGGTGCGGTATCAGGATGCGGTGATCAAGCTCGACCGTCAAACTGGCGAGCTGAAATGGATCCTGGGCACACACGACAATTGGAAAGAGCCATGGCAGGATTATCTTCTCGAGCCGCAAGGCGACCTCGAGTGGCAGTACCACGAGCACGGATCCGGAGTTACGGGAGATGGATCGCTCGTCATGTTCGACAATGGGAACGGCAGGGCGAGCGCGTTTCAGGAAGAGCTGCCGTCGGATCAGCGTTTCAGCCGCGCCGTTGAATTCTCTGTCAATGCCGATGCTATGACCGTTTCTCAGGAGTGGGACTACGGCGGTCTCGGAGAGGAGTGGTTCTACTCGCGCTACATTAGCGACGCGGACTGGTTGCCTGTAACTGGAAACGTACTCGTGGCCGACGGGGGACACCAGGACAACGAGAACGGCATTCCGGCCGAAAATTTTGGCGATGGCCAGCACTGGGCGCAGATTTTCGAAGTGACTCGCACGGAACCCGCCGAGAAGGTCTTCCATATCGTGCTGAAAGATGAGCCGCCAGCGGGAT
>JAZFQE010000259.1:0-2505 GCA_036444955.1 Gemmatimonadales bacterium | reverse complement strand
TATAGTGCTGGCCAACGGATCTGAAACCGTTGACGCCTCGCTCACAGCACAGGCCGTCACCATGTTTGACATTTTGGTAGAAGGAGCCTCGCGTGCGCCTGAACGCATTGTCGAAGCGCCGGCTGCCATCTCCATCATCGAGCCCGAAGTGATGCAAGCGGTTTCTATGACGAGCCAAGTGCCCGTTGCCCTCGCAACTATCCCTGGGGTAGACGTGGTTCAGAGCGGAATTAACGACTTCAACGTGAATGCGCGTGGGTTCAACTCCTCGCTCAATCGTCGCATACTCGTGCTGCAGGATGGACGCGACTTGGCGATAGCTTTCTTGGGGTCGCAGGAATGGAATGCGTTGGCACTGCCTCTCGAGGACCTGAGCCGAATAGAGATGGTGCGCGGCCCCGGGTCGGCCCTCTATGGTGCGAACGCCTTCAGCGGTGTCATAAACATCAGAACGCCGCTCGCTCGTGAGGTCATCGGCACGAAGGTGACGCTTGGCGGCGGAGAGCTCTCTACGATAAGAGGGGATCTGCGACACGCCGGCGTCAGTCCGGACGGGCGCATCGGTTACCGTGTCAACGCCGGCTTCTCGCAGAGCGAGAGCTGGTCGATATCGAGAACGAATCAGGTGGTACCGGACATATTAGCGGAGTACGCTCAGGCTACGGATACCGTGGCAATCATCTCGATCGAGGCCGTTCCTTTGAGCGGGCAGACCCTGGGCGCCGGCGGTGCAGCTCTAGGCACACCCGATGACGTTCGATCCACCTACGGCTCTGCAAGGATTGATTACTACGCGGACAACGGTTCGGTAGGAATCTTTGAGGGCGGGCTAGCTCAGGTAGAGAACGAGGTATTCGTCACTGGAATCGGTCGCGTTCAGGTGAATAAGGCAACCAGACCTTGGGCTCGGCTAAATTGGTCAGCGCCCAACTTCAACCTGATGGGCACGTTCACCGGCAGAAAATCCAACGACCCTCAGACATCGCTGGCCTCAGGTCTTCCGCTGGAGGAGAGTTCCACGATCCTGCATTTCGAAGGCCAGTATAATCGCAATTTCGCCGAAGATCGGGGAAGAATAGTCGCAGGTGCATCTATCCGTAATTCTCGGGTCGATACGGAGGGCACACTGATGCAGCTAGCCGACGACGACCGCAGCGACAACTATTACTCAGGATACGCCCAGATCGAATACCGACCAACGCCGCAGATCCGCATCGTGGGCGCCGCCCGTGTGGATGACGGAGATCTGTTCGACACCCAGTTCTCACCCAAGGGTGCTATCGTATTTAGCCCGGACGCCAACAACTCGGTCAGGTTCACGGTCAACAGGGCGTTCCAGACGCCGAACTACTCGGAGTTCTTCCTACAGGTGCCGGCGGGGGCACCAGCCGACTTTTCGTTGCTTGAAGCCGGCCTTAGATTATCGCCGTTGGGCCCAGTTCTCGCCGGTGTGCCGAACGGTGAACTGTTCACGAACTCAGTTGCGGTGCCCATTCTTGCGCTGGGGTACGAAGACCTCGATGTCGAACACGTGACGAGCTTTGAGTTAGGATACAAGGGACAGATTAGTGAGCGGGTGTTCGCAACGATCGACGGTTATTATAGCCGGCTCAGTAACTTCGTCACCGATCTCCTCCCGGGCGTGAACCCCAACTTCCTACCGTGGACCGCGCCCGCGGCAGTTCCGGACGCGTTCAAGGCGACGCTCGAACAGACGGTGCGTGACCAACTCACTGCCGGAGGTGAGTCTGCTGCTGCTGCCGGCCTAACCCGACTCGCCGACGGTAGCACGGCGATTGTCGTATCGTACACCAACGCTGGTGAGGTCACCGAGCGGGGAATTGAAATATCTGGCGGAGTTTTGGTTAGCGACGAAGTCCAGATTTCGGGCAGTTACACTTTCTTCGACTTCGATGTTGACGCGACTACAGTAGCAGTCGGCGACCAACTCCTGCCCAACACGCCGAAGCACAAGGGAACCGTGTCCCTCTCCTACAGCGGGCGCCAGGGGTTGGACCTTGGCATCACTGCCAGACTTGTCGAGAGCTTCACGTGGGCGGCAGGTGTGTTCAGCGGGTTCATACCATCGTCTCAGACGGTAAACTTGAATGCCGGATACCGGGTCAACCAGAACCTGAGGGTACACGCGCTCGCGACGAACGTGTTCGACCAGTTGCGTTACCACCTCTACGGTGGATCGGTGAACGGGCGTCGTGTGATGGGTGGTATCACGGCGACCTTCTGATCCGTGCTGGCCTCCAGCAAAAACCCCCTGCCGCAACTGTGGCAGGGGGTTTTTCATGCTTTCACTCGAAAGCGACTTTCAGCTATGCCTCCGGCTACATCTCACCGACCAGCCGCGACACCGTGTCCACCAGGTGCTGCCGAGCTTTGTCAACTTCCTGCCTCAGCACCACCTCGCTCTCCAAGAGCTTTTTGTGTTCGTGCCGCTTGACCGCCTCTTCAAACTCGTCGATCGCTTCGTGCACAGCACGCAGTCTCGTA
>JAZFQE010000258.1:0-10614 GCA_036444955.1 Gemmatimonadales bacterium | reverse complement strand
CGTGTTCGCGAAGGGAGCGCACACCCTGTTACGGAACGTTGCCGCCGCAGTCACGGGAATATCGTCGATCTCCGCGTTCTCTACGGTTGTTGTCGGGGGAATCGGAGCCCTGATGATCGTTGTGGGTGGCCGCGCGATCATGTCTGGCACCATGACTTTGGGCGATTTCGTCATGTACATCTTCTTCACCGGTTTAGTTGCAAGCCCGCTGATCCAGATTGCGTCGATCGGCACGCAGATCACCGAAGCATTTGCCGGCTTGGACCGGATCAGGGAAATCCGCCAAATGGAGACTGAAGAAGACCAGGATGCTAGACGGTTGCCGCTCAAAAGCACGGTCGGAGACGTGGAGTTTAGAGAAGTCTGGTTCGAGTATGACCCCGGGGTTCCGGTGCTCAAGAATGTCTCATTCGAGGCGCCTTCCGGAACTACCACTGCTCTGGTAGGCTCAAGCGGTTCGGGCAAGAGCACTCTCATTAGCCTTGTGGCCGCATTCAATCGTCCCAAGTCCGGCGCCATCACGATTGACGGGATCGATTTGCAGGCGGTGCGGCTGCGCGATTACAGATCGCATATAGGCGTAGTCTTTCAGGACAACTTTCTGTTCGACGGTACCATAGCAGATAACATCAAGTTCGGCGCACCCCGGGCCACAAAGGACGAGGTTCGGGAAGCGGCCGTCATAGCTCATTGTCACGAGTTCGTTGAGCGTTTCGCGGACGGGTTCGATACGGTAGTCGGCGAGCGCGGCGTGAAATTGTCGGGTGGTCAACGTCAGCGGGTGGCGATAGCGCGGGCCGTTCTTGCAGATCCCAGGATATTGATCTTGGACGAAGCCACATCGAGCTTGGACAGCGAGAGCGAGGCGCTAATCCAGGACGGCCTAAACTCGTTGAGATCTGGGCGGACAACTTTTGTCATTGCCCACCGGTTGTCTACCATTCGCAGTGCCGATCAGATATTGGTGCTCGAAGCAGGTGAAATTCTGGAGCAGGGAACGCACGAGGAATTGTTGGCGCGAGAGGGCCGCTATCGTGATCTGTACGACAGGCAGTACGCGGTGGAGTACAACCGTTTCATCAATCCCGGTGAAGATTTCACGCCCGATCTTCCCACTGCTGAAACCACTCTGCCGAGCGTGAATCCACGGACGCTCTAGCCACCGATCATACCCCGGGTCGATCAGCACACCAAACTCGAATAACAGATAAAGTGGGTCTATGTTAGCGAGAAAACTTCTCCTGGCAGCAGCTGATAGCGAGCGTCTGGAGCGGTGGTTTCGCAACACGCGCGTTGCCATGATTGCCGTTGGCCGCTTCATGCCAGGCGAGCGGCTGGAAGACGCGCTCGATGCGTGCAGGCGACTCAACACCGCCGGACTGAGCACCGTGCTGTCAGAGCTAGGTGAGCACGTAACGAACGAAGCGGAGGCCGCGCGCGCGCGCGATCATTACATGTCAGCGATCGATCGCATCGAAGCTTTGGGAGTGGACGCGCACATATCAGTCAAGTTGACGCAACTCGGGCTCGAAATCGCAGACGAAATGGCGTTTGCGGCGTTGGTCGACGTCGCGGCCCATGGCGAACGGGCGGCGGTAGAAGTGTGGATCGATATGGAAAGCAGTGCTTATACAGAAGCCACGCTTCGCATCTACGGCGAGTGCCGCGATCAGGGCGTCAATCCAGGTATCTGTTTGCAGTCTTATTTGACACGCACGGCAGCGGACCTGGATGAACTTCTTCCTCGGAATCCCACCATCCGACTCGTCAAGGGTGCCTACAACGAACCCCAGCTAGCTTTTCGCAAGAAAAGCGATGTCGACGCCAACTATCTGCATCTGGCGCGCAGACTGTTCGACAATACCAAGGAGACCGGCATCAGGCACGCGTTCGGAACCCACGATCTTACGATCCTCGCTCAGGTCGAGTCGATGGCAGTCGATCGCGGCCTCACCAGAAAGGCCTACGAGGTTCAGATGCTTTACGGTGTGAGACGGGAGGCACAACAGCGGTTGGCTGAACAGGGTCACGCGGTGCGCATCCTCGTTAGCTATGGCGAGGCATGGTTTCCATGGTACATACGCCGACTGGCCGAGCGACCCGCTAATGTTCTGTTCGTAATCAAGAGCGCCCTCACCAGATAGAACTCTCAGCGGCTGGTACAGCGCACCGACCGTGGTACAGCCCTCTGACAGGCGATGGACTGATCCATCCCCCTGGCGAGCAGTCCGCAGGCTGTCATCTGCGCCGTTTGCTGTGCTTCACTCTCGGTGGCTCCGGCAGCGGTGCGGCAATCGAGCCGGGCGCCGAACTCCACACATACCTCGCACTCGATTTCTACTCTCGCCACGCTACCGTAAATGACGTAGCCGACGAAAGCGAACGATATAATCAGGAGTACGATGGCTGCTCGTTTTGACACTGTCTCTCCCTTCGATCGTGCTTCAAGTGTAGACGACGTGCCTCGTTAGATCAATTCTGAATCCGGGCGGTCGTAGGCCACGTAGTGCGAAAAGAGTTAAACAATGGCTTCAGAGCGTTCGGTAGGTAACGTCGACAAGACCTTGCGCGAGCTGGCTGCCGCGCAGCAAACACTGTCTGACGTGTTGGAAGGCCGTGAGAAACGCCGCGGACGCCGTCGGATTCTGCCATACCTTGGCCTGGTACCGCTGCAGATCTTGGTACTGGCCGTCTTGCCGTTCTGGCTGCTCATCCGCGGCTCTGTCTATGCCTTTCACTCACATCAGCTCGGCACGTGGTCCTCCCTCGCGATCGGGGCTTTGTTGGCGAGTCTGGTGCTCACGATTTACGGTGCGTGGATAGCGAAGAAGTTGATGGGAAAGGCGCGGATCAAATTCATCGGTACGCGCGTCGTGATTCCGGTAGTGATTGCGTTCAGTGCCTATTCGTTGATCTATCTCTCCGGTACCAATGCCAAATCCGAAAGCGTCAGTCAGTATTATCACAGCCTTCACCCGATTTTGCGTGTTGCGGTCAGCACGATGATTTTAGTGGATCGCGAAATAGTGATAACCGACTTACAACGGAGTCCAGCGGACTACGCGCGAATGGGCCTGCCGGTCCGGGAGCGCTCGCTGCACTATCCTGACGCTGCCGGTTATGTGTACGCGATGGATCTCCGCACGACGGGGAGAAGCGAGCGCAGGAACTGGCTCGTCGGCACGTACTTCAGGTTGATGGGATTCCGGACGCTGAGACACGTTGGAACCGCTGACCATTTGCACGTATCGCTGAGACCGACCTACTCGGCCAGCTTGCCGTAATCCATTACCTGACTTAACCTTAGGCTGCCGCACAAAGGGCGGACAAAGATTTCTTGGCAGCCCCAGTCTGCGGTTGATCAACCCTAATCACTTGTAAGAAACAAACTAGCGCCAGCCGCTGGGTCGCTGCTGATAGGTGTCAGAGATGGCGGGAACAAAGATTGACTGGAGAGAGGGCAGCTACATCGTGGCCGACGATCCGATTCTTCTGTTTATCGAAGGTGACGGTATCGGGCCGGATGTATGGAGAGCGGCAAAGACGGTTTTTGACGCAGCGGTTGAAAAGGTGTCCGATGGGAAACGCAAAGTCGTTTGGCAGGAGATCCTAGCCGGCGAGAGGGCGTACGAGGCAACTGGAGAGTGGCTGCCGGAGGCCACGCTAGACGCAATTCGTGAGCACCGGATAGCGATAAAAGGTCCCCTTACTACGCCGGTCGGGGGCGGCATGCGGTCGCTGAACGTCGCCCTGCGTCAGATCCTTGAGCTCTATGCGTGCGTGCGGCCGGTGCGACACTTGGCAGGCGTGCCATCGCCTATGAAGGAGCCAGACAAACTGGACGTCGTGATCTTTCGCGAGAACCTGGAAGATGTATACGCCGGTATAGAGTATCAGGCGGGGACGGAGGAGGCGCGGAAGGTCCGCAACTTTTTGGTGGAGAGCCTAGGGGCGAATATTTTGGAGGAGAGCGCTATTGGCATAAAGCCGATGAGCGAGTTCAACTCGAAGAAGCTGGTGGCTAAAGCGATCCGCTACGCGGTCGACGATGGGAGACCGTCCGTTACGTTGGTCCACAAAGGTAACATCATGAAATTCACTGAGGGCGCCTTTCGTGACTGGGGATATGAGGTCGCGGAGGAGGCGTTCGCTGACTTGGTTGTAAGGGAGCGTGATTCTGATGGATCGGGCGACCGCGTAGTAATAAAAGACCGCATTGCAGACGCCATGTTTCAGCAATTGCTGTTGCGACCGGACGAGTACTCGGTACTCGCGACACCGAATCTGAATGGTGACTACCTCTCCGACGCCTGCGCAGCTCAAGTGGGAGGTCTGGGGCTCGCTCCGGGAGCGAACATTGGTGACGGATACGCCGTGTTCGAGGCCACGCACGGAACGGCGCCCAAGTATGCTGGGCAGGACAAGGTCAATCCCTCGAGCCTTATTCTCTCTGGCGTGATGATGTTCGAGGCGATGGGGTGGGATGATGTGGGAAGTGCGATAGTCGCGGGTATTGAGGGCGCGATAGCTGATGGAACAGTAACGTATGACCTCGCGCGACAGATGTCGGGAGCTACTAAAGTACCAACATCAGGATTTGCCGAAGCAATAGTTAAGAATCTTCCTTCGAGCTAATGCCGTGAAAACCACAATTCGAGTAGGAACACCGGAACAGGTAAAGGGAACAACGCTCATCGTGACGGTGGGCGTCACGCGGCGTGTTCCCGATTCGGTGAAACGCCTGGATAGGCTCTCTGGTGGCGCGATCGGGCGCTTGCTGAGAAGCGGAGACTTTACGGGAAAATGCGGTCAAGTTGCCACACTTCATCCGGTCAAGGGCCCTCGGAGGCTGGTACTGGTCGGTTTGGGTGAGAAGAAAGAGATATCGGGTTCCGTCCTCAGACGGGCTGCCGCCGCGGGCTGCAAAGTGGTCACGGCCGCGGGGACAGGAAGGTTGAGCGTGTTCGTGCCTCCGGAGTTCCGCGGTGACGTAGCCGCCGATGAGGTCGCTCGGGTTGTCACCGAGGGGGCGGGGCAGGGTGCCTGGCGTTTTAGAGAATACAAGGGAAACGACAGTGACGCCGTTGAGTTGAGCGCTCTTTCCATCCTCGCTCGTCCGGCCGAGCGACGTACGATGCAGGAAGGGGCGAAGCGAGGCGAGGCAGTCGCAGAGGGCCAGAGCTTCGCGAGGAATCTACAGGCGCTGCCCGGGAACGTCTGTACGCCCAGCTACCTCGGTGACGTTGCGTCCGATGTCGCGAAAGAATACGGATTCAAGGCAACTGTCATGGACCCTGCGCGAATTAAGCGCAACGGCATGCGTGCCCTGCTCGCCGTTGCGAGCGGTTCGGACCACGAGTCCCGATTTATTGTACTCGAGTACCGCGGTGCCAAGAACGGTGGGCCGATTTGTCTCGTCGGCAAGGGTATAACGTTTGACACCGGTGGCATTTCACTCAAGCCCGCGCTCAACATGGAACAGATGAAGTATGACATGTCAGGCGCTGCCGCCGTGCTGGGAACTTTTGTTGCAATCGGGAGACTGAAACCAAAATGCAACGTTGTCGGTATCATACCGGCGGCGGAAAACATGCCTTCCGGTACGGCAACCAAACCAGGAGACATCGTTGAAAGCCATCTCGGTAAGACAATCGAGATCGTTAACACTGATGCCGAAGGAAGACTCGTACTGTGCGATGCCCTCTCGTACGCCCGTCGTTTCAAGCCCAGCTGCGTCCTCGACGCCGCCACACTCACTGGCGCCGTTGTGATCGCACTGGGGTATCACGCAACAGCGGTGCTTGGCAACGATGATGATCTTGTAAACGAAGTTATCTCGGCGGGGGATTTAGCAGGTGAACGTTGCTGGCAACTACCGCTTTGGGACGAATATTCGGAGCAGATCAAGTCCGACGTTGCTGACATAAAGAATGTCGGCGGCCGATCTGCCGGTACGATCACCGCAGCCTGCTTCCTGGCCGAATTTGCAGAGGATTACCCTTGGGCCCATTTGGACATAGCCGGTACGGCACAAGTAGAAAGCGACGCACCTCACCTAGCAAAAGGACCTGCCGGTACGGGCGTGAGGCTGTTCACCCAATTCGTTCTAGGACGCGCGGCTGGGTGAATTCGAGGGTGCGCGCGCTGGCGATTACGCTGGTGCTGCTCATAGCCAATTCGTCTGATTTATCGGCCCAGGATTCTCTCCCTCCCGAAGCTGTTGCGCTCGCCGCCCATCAGGATAACACTCCCGATCCCGACGATGCTGAGAATCCCGCTAGCTTCCCAACGACTCCCCTTGAGGTGCCGGTCACGCCCCTTCCTCAAGGAACCCGGTTTGTTTTCACGCGTGATTCGTTGATCTGGACCAGTGCCATGACGCTCGCAGACCTGTTGACCGCAGTTCCAGGTGTCTATATCGTGCGCGGCGGCTTCCTGGGACTTCCGGAGTACGTGGTCTACGCGGGTCGGGGAGCTGCTGCACTCGAGGTTTTCTGGGACGGACACCAGATGGTTCCGTTAGGCAGGGACTCGGTGTACATCGACCCCAGCGAGATACCGCTCACGTATCTGAGGCGCGTTGAAATCGAAGTACTCCCGGCTACGCTGCGGGTCTATCTCGTTTCCGAACGGCATGAATCGACTGAGGCGCGTTCAATTGTCCGCATCGTCACCGGCGATTTCGGTGTCGGCGATTTCTCCGGGCTCTTCCAGCGGCGCTGGAGCAGCGGTCTCGGTTTCAATGCCGCCGCCGACTACCTCAGTACCGCGGGTGCGAGCGGCGGGGGCAGGTCGGACCAGCTCTCTGATGTGTGGCTGAAAATCGAGTGGCATCCTGATTCCACTACCGGCACGAGCTATCAGTTCCGGCGACACGCCGTCGATAGCGATCCTGTGCTGGATCTGGACGGGGAGGTTGCTATTGCGGCACGTTTCGGGCATCGCAACGACCTTCTCTTCACGCTGTTCAAGACTACAAGCCCCAGCGGGAGGGGGCTCCGCTTTGACGCTGGGGTCTGGATAAGCTCCTGGGATGATGACACTCTGGACATCCAGCAGGACGTTCGTTCGGCGTTCGCCGGCGTGCGCTATTCGGGGAGGAGAATCAGCGGAGAGTTTAGGACGCGTGTCGTAGATAGGTGGATCGAGAACGAATTCGAATCGCGTTTTGGTTGGACCCCAATCTCGGGAGTGGTGTTCGGTGCCGATGTCAGAAGGAGAAACTACGACGACGACCGGAGTTCATACAGGGTACACAGTAGTCTGGCGCTACGTCGTGGCGCCTTCTCAGTCGTGGGTGATGTAACACGCGCTCGTGTGGTCGAGGTGCTCAACTTACCTTCGGATACTGGCCAGGTTGTTGATGACTTGGGTGTCCGTGGGTCGGTCCATACAGAGAAATTCCGGGGCCGCGTGGGATTCGTCAGGCGCGACAGTTACCTCCCGGCGCCGTTCCCGCATCTCGCTGTGATAGCGTCCCTCGATTCAACGAGAGCCACAACTTACCTGGAGGGCGGATTGAGTTTGAGACCCGCGAGTTACCTGACGGTCGACGGGTGGTTCTCAAACCCGAGAGATGAGATCCCCGATTTCCAGCCGCCCAAGCACACGCGGCTGCAAATTACCTTCCGCTCGAAGTTCTGGCGCACGTTTAGGAGTGGGGCCTTCGACGTCAAGGCTCAGATAGCGATGGATGCGTGGAGCAGTGGTACGGCAGGTATCGACGGACAGGGTGAGCCGATCGAGCTTCCGGGCATAACCTTTTACGAGACCTACCTCGAAGTTCAGATCGTAGGATTCACGATATTCTGGAATATCCGGAATGCCTATAACTCGCGGGACGAATACGTTCCCGGTTTGGATTATCCGCGAAGCGCGCAAACTTACGGGGTGCGGTGGGTGTTCACAAACTGAGTTCACTCGAGAGCCGCTTTGACGTCACTGACATGCCCAACTAGCTTTCGCCGACTTCTGTAGCCTGCAGGGAGCGCAGCGGATCCGTGATAAGATCAATGACAGGGTTTGGGGTAGCGGATGGCCCCGTTTCGGGTGGTCGGCTGAAGGTCGAAATCCGCACCGTCAATCACCGGTATTTCAACCCGCAGTTGAAAATGGTTTCGGAGTTTTTGAAGTTCGAGCCCGATGTCAAGCGTTGGCTGCGGTCGAAGATCGAACGTGGAAATGTTTCGGTGGGCGTCCGCTGGATCGAAAAACCGGTGAGGTCCTCAACTGTTAAGGCTGATGTCGACAGGGCCCGTCAGATAGTCCGTTCCGCTAAAGAGCTAAAAGACGCGTTAGAGTTGCAGGGAGAGGTGGACCTCAGTTTCGTCGCTCGCCAGCAGGATGTCCTGTCGGTCGTCGACTCCGACGACTTGAAGTTGGATAGTACAGAACTAGGGCGTGTTTTCGATGCGGCGATTAGCGGTGTTGTTGAGATGCGTTCGCGAGAGGGTCAGGCCTTGGAAGAGGCTCTGACGCGTGTCTTGGTCGCCATTAGGCAAAGGCTCGAGTCTGTCATGGCACGCGCGCCAGAACGTCTCGGATTGGAGAGGGCGCGCCTCAAGAAATCGGTTGCGCAGCTGCTAGAGGGCGCCGCTGTGGACGGCAACAGATTGGAGCAAGAGATCGCATTCATCGCCGATAAGCTGGATATCACTGAAGAGATGGTTAGGCTTGGAGCCCATCTTGAAGCATGCAAATCGGCGGTCGAGGGTAATGGAGTCTGTGGAAGGCGACTTGGGTTTCTGGCGCAGGAGATGTTGCGCGAGATCAACACCATCGGGTCCAAGGCGAACGACACAGAGATTGTGGGCTTGGTGATCGAGATGAAGGAAGATCTCGAGAAGTTCAGGGAACAGATCGAGAACGTCGAGTGAATCGTTTCCTCGTTGTCCTCTCGGCACCTTCTGGTGCCGGGAAGACAACCATCGCCCGTGCTCTCATGGAAACCAGGGACGACGTCGGATACAGCGTTTCGGCGACTACCAGATCGCCACGGGAAGACGAGGTCGATGGCGTCGATTACCACTTCGTCGATGCTGAAGAGTTCGCTGCTCGATTGGCGGAGGGCGAGTTTCTTGAATCAGCCAAGTACGGCGACCAATGGTACGGTACACTCGAATCGGAGGTCAACCAGGTTCTCGCCTCTCAGCGGCACGTCATTTTGGACATTGAAGTTCAGGGAGCAGGTGCCGTGCGCGGGCGCAGGAACGACGTGGTGAGTATCTTTATCCTGCCTCCGTCGGCTGCGGCACTGGTCGAGAGACTCGGCGGCAGGAATACAGAGAATCCTGACAATCTCGCGAGTCGGCTGCGCACGGCGGTATACGAGCTGCGATACGCCGAGAAGTACGATTATATTGTGATCAACGACGACAAAGGCCAGGCCGTTGCTGAAGTGTCTGCGATCATCGATGTAGAGGAGAAACGCCCGCGCCGCTACAAGGAACTTAGTGACATGCTGGCAACGTTGGGCAAAGACCTGAAGGCCGAGGCCGACAATCTGGTTTCACGCTAGGAGTTATTGATCCATGCAAGTTTTCACACCCCTTCAAATAGCTGATCAGGCGGGTAACAAGTATCTCGGGGTACTCGTGGCGGCAAAGTTTGCGCGCTTCGTCAACGATTTCCCGCGCGACAGATCACTTGAGGAGAAGAAACTGACTACAGTCTCGCTGGAAGAGCTGTCGTCGGGCAGATTGACCTATCGCCTGGTGAGACGTCGCAGGCAGGACACATGACCCTAGCCGGCCGGCGCGTAGTTCTTGGCGTGTCGGGCGGTATTGCTAGCTACAAAGCGTGTACCATCGCCCGGCTGCTCACTCAGGCGGGTGTAGACGTCGATGTCGTCCTCACTGCCTCAGCCGCAGAATTCGTACGTCCGCTAATATATGAAGCTCTAACCGGACGTCCGGTGCTCACGTCTCTGTGGGACCGAGATCGAGCGCTCGATCACATCAAGCTGGCGCGGGAACCCGATCTGGTCGTTGTGGCTCCGGCCACTGCAAACCTCATTGCCCGTTGCGCCCAGGGCATCGCCGACGACGCACTGACGGCCATTCTGCTGGCGCGCGAGGGCGCGGTTCTGCTGGCACCAGCCATGAATGACAACATGTACGCAAGCCAGGTGACTCAACGCAACATCGGAGTTCTCGTAGGGCGCGGCTGGAAAACGGTGGGCCCGAACGTGGGTGCGTTGGCCGAGGGGCCGAGCGATCTTCCAGGAAGAATGAGTGAGCCGGAGGAGATCGTCGCAGTGGCGGAGCGGCAGTTGCGGGGGAAGGGTGCGCTCAGCGGCCGACGGGTTCTCGTTAGTGCTGGGCCCACCCGCGAAGGACTGGACGCGGTGCGTGTGATAACGAATCGATAGAGCGGGCTGATGGGATTCGAGCTGGCAAGGGAGGACTACGCACGCGGAGCGGAGGTGATACTCGTTACCGGTCCTACCACACTCGATCCTCCCTACGGTGTGGACATAGTCCGGATCGATTCGACTGAAGAGTTGCAGTCGGCCATATCAAGCCATCTAAAGGTTGCCGACGTACTCGTAATGGCGGCAGCGCCCTCTGACTACCGCCCGACGAACAAGAGCGCTGAAAAGCGAGCGCGCAAGGA
>JAZFQE010000257.1:0-22397 GCA_036444955.1 Gemmatimonadales bacterium | reverse complement strand
TACGCGATCGTTGGTGCGTGCGACGAGGATTGCGGGGATCTCGATCTGTTCCTCTATGATGAGGACGGGGATCAGGTCGATTCTGACGCCGCACTTGACGCCATACCGGTTGTCGAGGTTAATAACCGCGGGACGCAAGACTACCGGGTCCATGTGAGCATGTATAACTGCGGAACGGAACCCTGCTACTACGCGTTCGCAGTCTACCGCCGAGACGATGGAGGGAGGGGCGGGGGTGGACGTCGTGGTGGGTCGTTGCAACAGCGAGTGAGGAGCGCGTTGGACGAAGCCTATTTCGACACGTTGGCTGATCGGGGCTACGAGGAAACCGGTGACGTGTACGAGGGCGCCTTGGACGATGACGAAGAGGAAGACATTTGGGTGACGCTGCGGCGCAACCGGAGCTACTCCATCCTCAGCGTGTGCGACGAAGACTGCAGTGATATCGATCTTTTCCTGTATGATGATGACGGCGACCAGATCGACTCGGACGTGTCCATCAACGAAGTGCCGATGGTGAGGGAAACTCCCAACCGCACAGGCGAATATCGTATCAGGGTGCGCATGTACTCGTGCTCAACCGAGCCCTGCTATTACGCAGTGGGAATCTACGAGCGATAATCCTGCCTGGAACAGCACCCTAGGACTGATGCGGGTCGGATCCGAGAAGCCGGATCCGGCCCGTAGTTTTTCCTAAGTTTAGTTTTCCCCGCCCATGACTATCCAGCTCCTACAGTACTTGAGCTTTGGCGTAGCAGCCGGTGCTGTCGGCGCTTTCTTTGGGATCGGGGGAGGACTCGTTCTCGTCCCGCTCCTGACACTGACCAAACACATGCCGTTTCAATCTGCCGCAGGGATCAGCCTGGTTGGCGTCGTTGCCATGTCGGTAGCGAGTACGGCGGTGCATCTGCGGAGCGACAGAGTCGAGCTGGCAACCGGTGGTAGGCTGCAGTTCTTTACGGTATTTGGAGCGGTCGGCGCCGCACTGCTAGCCGGCACCGTTCCACCGAGACCTCTTTTCCTCGCTTTCGGCATCCTGCTCATCTACGTATCACTGCTGATGGTGAGGCCCGGTCCCGCCGTGACACCATCGTCCCCGACCTCGTTGGAACGCCGCATGCGTTTGGCCTCCGCTGCGTCGGTCGGTACCGGGATTATCGCCGGGTTCCTAGGCGTAGGGGGTGGCATGATCAATACGCCAGTTCTTCACAAACTCCTTGGATTTCCAATCGACCGAGCGATTGCTACCAGCTCCTACATGATCGGTATAACGGGATCCGCCGCAGCCCTTATCTTCCTGCTGAGGGGAGACGTGGATGCTGAAATAGCTGGTCCGATCATGCTTGGTGTGGTGGTGGGAGCGGGCCTGGTTGCGGCCGTCGGGCATCGAGTAGAGCACCGTATTATCAAGACGTCCTTTGCAATCGTTGTACTCATAGTTGCAGCTCAGATGGTGGGACGTGCATTCGCCTAGGCGGGGGAAATCGGCGGTGCGTGCTGGTCTCATGCGGTTGATGTTGGGGGCCGGCGCTCTCGCTATAGCGCTTGACGTTGCGGGCATCTTTCTGTCTGAAGCCCGGGCAGTGCTGACGCTCGCGATCTCGCTAATCTTAGTATTGCCAACCGTCGGACTGCTGTGGGTCCTGTTGAGCCGAGGGCAGCCCGGGGCTGGCTACGCGCGGTATCCGGTCGGAACCATCCTCTTGGTAACCATCACTGTGCTGCTGCTGATGTGATGCGAGATTGACCAGGTGAGAGTATCAGGTCGTTTACGCCCGCCGGGCGACAAGAGCATCACCCACCGGTTGCTGATTTTCGGATCTCTTGCGAGGGGCCGCTGCCTCCTCCGGGGCGCCCTCCGTTCACGAGACACTCAGTCCAAGATTGATGTACTGCGCCTTCTCGGAGTTAGAGTCGAGGATGGGTCGGGAGGTGTTCTGGCAGTGGAGGGGAAGGGGCTCCGCGGCCTCGCCCAACCTACCAAGGTGCTGGATTGCGGTAACTCGGGCACCACGGCGCGGTTTCTGATCGGCGTTCTCGCTGCCTATCCGTACAAATCACAAATCACCGGCGATGAGTCCCTCAGGGCTAGACCCATGAGACGTGTGACGGATCCACTGACGAGAATGGGTGCGCGTTTTGAATACGAAAGAGGCGACGGGCTGCCCGTAGTCGTTCATGGTGGGGAGTTGGTCGAGCTGGATTACCGTCTGCCGATGGCGAGCGCGCAGGTGAAAAGCGCGTTGCTGCTGGCGGGCTTGGTTTCGGGAGTGCGGGTGAGAATTGAGGAACCTGCGCGATCTCGCGACCATACCGAGCGGCTACTGGCCGCCCTGGGGCATGCGGTTCGTGTCGAGGGTGGCGTCATTGATTTCCAACCCTCCGGCGAGATTGCTGAGTTCGATGCCCAAGTAGCTGGTGATTTTTCCGCAGCTTCGTTCTTGATCGGCGCCGCCACGTTAGCGGATGAAGGTGAGCTCATACTTGAGAACGTTGGAGCGAACCCAACTCGACTTGGACTGGTTAGCGTGCTTCAGCGCATGGGGTCTCAGATTGAAATCCGGAACGTTGGAACTTCGGTCGGTGAGCCTGTGGCCGAAATTTTGGTTCGACCGTGTCAGTTGCGGGGTGTGGTCGTATCGCCTGACGAGGTGCCCTCTCTGATCGATGAAATTCCGGTGTTGGCGGTCCTGGCTGCGCGCGCTCAGGGTGAAACGGTATTTGAAGGCGTGGGCGAGCTCGCGTTCAAGGAGAGCGATAGACTAAGTCTGTTGGCGAGCAATCTGCGTTCGCTGGGAGTAGCAGCCGAGTCTACTCGAGATTCTCTGGTTGTCACGGGAACGGACAAACCGTTAAAGGGCTTCGTAGACACCGGTGGCGATCATCGGCTAGCAATGGCGTTCAGCGTTTTGGCGGCGTCGCATAGGTCGGAAATCGAGCTGTCGGAAAGCGATTCCCCGCGCGTAAGCTATCCGGATTTCTTCAATCACCTGCGGCAGATATTTTCCGGTGACGAGTAGGGTAATTGCTATAGACGGTCCCGCCGCCAGCGGAAAATCGACGACGGCGAAAGCGGTCGCCGGGCGGCTAGGTCTGTCCCATCTCGACAGCGGAGCGCTGTACCGCTGCATCACGCTAGCCGCGCTGGACGAACAGGCTCCGATCGAGGGCGGTTCCCTATCCGAACTTGCCGATTCGAGACAGGTGAAGTTGAAATGGGACGGTAGAGCCTACAAGCCAATCGTTGGGGATCGGGATGTCTCTCGACAAATACGGGAGGACCGGGTCAACGCAAGAGTGTCTGCCGTCGCGGCCCTGCCGCAGGTTAGGGAATGGGTGAATGCAGAGCTTCGCAGAGCGGCTGGCAAGCACCCGCACGGCGTAGTGGTGGATGGCAGGGACATCGGCACCGTTGTCTTCCCGGACGCCGCTGTGAAAATCTTTCTCGTTGCCAGCCCGGAGGAGCGAGCTCGGAGGCGAGCCGTAGACTTAGCGCTCCCGCCCGAGGCTCAAAACGGCATAATCGAGGAACTCAGGGTGCGAGACGAAGCGGATTCCAGTCGTCTTCACGCCCCTCTCGTTCCCCACAAGGACGCCATCCAAATCGATACGACCAACATGGCGTTTGAGGAGCAGGTAAAAGCGGTTGTGGAAGCAGCACGCCCCCATTTCCCTTGAGAGGGCGGGGCGGCTCCAAGGTCTTAGCGTGGGTTGACACCTCTATATGTCCCCCCTACTGTATATGGCTAGGCATTTCCGCTTTTTGCGGACATGAAACCGTCCAACTCTAACATAGTGGTATTAGTGCGCCGCAGTATATCAGCCAATGGTCGATAACCAAAACCAATCGCCCTCCACACTTCGCATTCGTTCCGATCTCTACGACGAAGAATACACCGAACAACAATACGAAGAGATGATGCAGCTCTACGAGGGCACCCTCCAGAGCATTGCTGAAGGTGAGATCGTCAAGTCAAAGGTCCTCCGGGTTACCGACACTCATGTCATCCTTGATGTTGGATTCAAATCCGAGGGGGCGGTGGCGAAGGAAGAGTTCAAGTCTCCCGAGGATGTAAAGCCGGGTGATGAGGTCGAGGTGTACTTGGAAGATCTCGAGGACGAGGACGGCGCGGTGGTGCTTTCCAAGAAGAAAGCCGACTTCATGAGGGTCTGGGAGAAGATCCGACAGGCGCACGAAGACGGCGATACGGTAGCGGGAACGCTCAGCAAGAAGATAAAGGGAGGTGTTGTTGTTGACCTCATGGGTGTTGATGCCTTCCTACCCGGTAGCCAGATCGCGCTCAGGCGAGTACCCAACATAGACGAACTCCTCGGTCAGTCATTCGAATTCAAAATCATCAAGCTCAACAAACGTCGCCGTAACATCGTCGTCTCACGCCGGGTGATTCTTGAAGCCGATCGAGCTACGAAGCGCGAGTCACTGATGAAGGATCTAGCAGTGGATCAAGTCAGGACGGGAATAGTAAAGAACATCACGGACTTCGGTGCGTTTATTGATCTTGGCGGTGTGGACGGACTCCTACATATAACGGACATGAGCTACGGGCGTGTGTCGCATCCTTCTGAGTTGGTTCAGTTCGGGCAGGAGCTATCCGTGAAGGTGCTGGATATCGATTGGGATAGGGAGCGGATCTCGCTGGGAATGAAGCAGCTCCAGGAATATCCTTGGCAGAAGGTCGCGGAAAAATATCCCGTCGGTTCGAGGTTGCAGGGCAAGGTCGTGAGCATCACGAACTACGGTGCATTCGTTGAACTTGAGCCAGGTATCGAAGGTCTCGTGCACATAAGTGAGATGAGCTGGACGCGCAATGTGAGGCACCCCTCCACGTTGGTTTCTATTGGCGAGACGATTGAGGCGGTAGTTCTTAGCGTGGATCAGGGAGAAGAGAAAATTTCACTTGGCATTAAGCAGACGGGGCAGGATCCGTGGGTTACGCTGCCTCTGAAGTATCCCGTTGAGACCCGAATAACCGGCAAGGTGCGCAACCTCACGTCGTTCGGCGCGTTCGTAGAGATTGAGCCTGGGATAGACGGATTGATTCACATCTCCGACATGTCGTGGACCAAGCGCGTGCAGCATCCTTCGGAGGTTGTACAGAAGGGTGACACCGTCGAAGTCGTGATCCTGAGCATTGACGGCGACAACAAGAGGATCTCGCTGGGACTCAAGCAGGCTGAAGAGGATCCGTGGCTGGAAATTGCCGAACGGTTCCCGGTCGATATGGAAGTTACGGGTCGGGTTGTGCGGCTGCAGGACAAAGGGGTCGTTGTGGACATCGGGGACAGCATAGAGGGGTTCGTGCCCCCGGGCCACCTCCCATTCGCCGACGACAAGCCTCTCGAGGAGTTAGTGGACGTAGGGCAGATTGCAGAGTTGAAGGTCATCGAGGTCGATCCCATCAACCATAAGATGTTGCTAGCCGCTTTTAGTTTCACCGAAGCCGAGGAGAGCGAGGAGCAGGAGACTGCCGAGGCGACGGCGACCGACGTCTCTGACTCTGCTGAATCTGAGGAAATTTCGGATTCGCCGGACGAGGGCGACGGAGAACCTGAAGACAAAGGAACCATTGAGGCGACGACGACCGATGTCTCTGACTCCGCTGAATCTGAGGAAATTTCGGACTCGCCGGACGCGGGCGACGGAGAACCCGAAGACAAGGGAACCGTTGACACGTCTGTGGAAGAGAAGATCAGTTCCGATTCTCAGTAACCGTTCCCACAAACCTTCTAGAGGTGCCGACGGACCTTTCCTATGGGCTCGCGGCGCTTTTCATTTCAGAGAGTGGAATTTCGGCCTAGGCGGCTGCTAGACTACGTCATTCATCGTCAGTTAGCTCGCTTCTCGGACAAAGAACATGACCAAAGATCCTCGTGAACGGCTGCTCGACCTCCGCGAAGAGTCGCTACAGGGAGGCGGTGCCGAGCGGGTTGAACAGCAGCGGCAAAAAGGCAAACTCACCGCTCGCGAGCGACTCGAGATTCTCCTCGATCAGGGAACATTTGTCGAGCTCGGCAAGTTCGTCACACACCACAGCACGGGATTCGGATTAGAGGACAAAAGGATCCTGGGCGACGGAGTCGTAACCGGGTACGGCAAGGTTGACGGCCGGCTCGTCTACGTCTTTGCACAGGACTTTACCGTTTTTGGAGGATCCCTCGCGGAGGCGCATGCCGGAAAGATCTGCAAGATCATGGATCTGGCAGTTCAGAACGGGGCACCAGTGATCGGCCTGAATGATTCTGGCGGCGCCCGAATCCAAGAAGGTGTCGTCTCTCTGGGCGGCTATGCCGACATCTTTCTCAGAAATACATTGGCCTCGGGAGTAGTGCCGCAAATAAGCGCTGTCCTGGGACCTTGTGCAGGGGGTGCGGTCTACAGCCCCGCCATCACCGACTTCACTTTCATGGTCCGAGGCATCTCCTACATGTTTGTCACCGGCCCGGACGTAGTTAGGACCGTAACCCACGAAGAGGTGACGACGGAGGACCTCGGTGGAGCGGATGTTCACGGATCGGTGTCGGGGGTCGCGCAGTTCGTGGCCGATTCGGAGGCGGAGGCGTTGATGGATGTTCGCAGGCTGCTCGGATTTCTTCCCTCGAACAACCTTGACTCGCCACCTCGCAGGGACACCGAGGATCCGCCCGAGCGGCGTGATGAGGCGCTTGACGAGATAGTACCCGAAGATCCGTCCAAGCCGTACGATATGCTTGACGTCATCACGCGGGTCGTTGACGACGGCGAGATGTTGGAAGTCCACAGGGATTTCGCCACGAACATTATTGTGGGCTTTGCGCGCCTCAACGGGATGAGCGTTGGGATCATTGCGAATCAACCGGCCGTATTGGCTGGAGTGCTCGACATTAACGCTTCTCTAAAGGGTGCCCGTTTTATTCGATTCTGTGACGCATTCAACGTTCCCCTCATCACGTTCGAGGATGTCCCCGGATTTCTCCCCGGTACCGATCAGGAACATGGGGGCATCATCAAGCATGGTGCAAAGCTCCTGTACGCGTATTGCGAGGCTACTGTCCCGAAGCTCACAGTGATAACTCGCAAGGCGTACGGTGGCGCCTATGATGTGATGAGCTCCAAGCACATCCGGGGGGATTTCAATGTCGGATGGCCAACTGCGGAGATCGCCGTCATGGGGCCGAGAGGGGCGGTGCAGATACTCTATCGGCGCGAACTTGCAGAGGCCGGGGATCCGGACGCCATGCTGGCGGAGCGAGAAAAGGAATATCGCGAGAGGTTCGCGCATCCTTATGCAGCGGCGGAGCGTGGGTACCTGGACGATGTGATTCTCCCGCACGATACGCGCCCGAGCCTAATATCAGCTTTGGAGAGCCTGATGAGTAAGCGTCAGACGGTTCCTCCAAAGAAGCACGGAAACATACCGCTGTAATATTGGCAGCGCTGCGACGGGTTCTGGTTGCCAACAGAGGGGAGATTGCGGTCAGGATTATCCGCAGTTGCCACGAAGCCGGTATCCAAGCCGTCGCCGTCTATTCGGAGGCAGACCGCAGTTCCCTGCACGTTCGCATGGCAGATCAGGCGGTCGAATTGGGGCCGGCGCCCGCCGCACAGTCCTATCTCAACATAGAGAAAATCATCCGGGCCGCGCACACAACCAACGCGGACTCTATCCACCCCGGGTACGGCTTTCTTGCGGAGCGCGCGGATTTCGCGTCCGCCGTCGCCGAAGCAGGTCTGACCTATGTTGGTCCGCCGCCCGCTGTCGTACGCGCCATGGGCGTCAAGACCGAGGCTAGGCAAATCATGCAGGCCGCCGGCGTACCAGTGGTACCAGGGAACGCCGAGCCGCTGAAAGATTGGTCAGCAGCAGTCGAAGTGGCGGATGATGTTGGGTTCCCGGTGCTGCTCAAGGCTGCCGCGGGTGGGGGGGGCAAGGGAATGCGCCTGGCGAAGAGCCCTGCCGAACTCGAATCGGAGTTCGCGCGAGCCGCATCGGAAGCAGAAAAGGCTTTTGGGGATGGCTCGATCTACGTTGAGCGTTACGTCGAGAAGCCCAGGCACATCGAGATACAGATCCTGGCAGACCAGTACGGCACCGTTGTTTCCTTGGGCGAGCGAGAGTGCTCGATACAGCGGAGGCATCAGAAGCTGATTGAAGAGGCCCCGTCCCCGGTTGTCGATGAGGTGCTTCGAGCCCGACTGGCCGAGACAGCTGTGCGTGCGGCGGAGGCGGCAGGATACGTGGGAGCCGGTACCGTCGAATTCTTGTTGGACGCCAGTGGCTCCTTCTACTTCTTAGAAATGAACACTCGTATTCAGGTCGAACACCCCGTAACGGAGATGATTTACGGCGTCGATCTGGTACGCGAGCAGTTCCGAGTCGCGGGTGGCGAGCGGATCGATCCTGGGGAATTTCCCGGTGAGCCACGGGGCCACGCAATAGAGTGCCGTATCATCGCTGAGGATCCGGAAAACGATTTTCTGCCTTCTCCCGGAACAGTGGAGTACCTCGGGGTGCCGACGGGCCCCGGTGTTCGTTGGGATGGAGGGGTAGCTGAAGGAGACTCGGTGGGACTGCACTACGACCCCCTGATAGCGAAGTTGATTGTCTGGGGTCAGAACCGTGAGATGGCAATCGGGCGCATGCGTAGGGCTCTAGACGAACTCACGATTGCGGGGCTGAAGACCTCGCAGCCCTTCCACCGAGCTGTGATGTCTGATCCCGTGTTCGCAAGCGGGAGCTACGACACCCGATTTGTGGATGATGTCGCAAATGAAGGATGGTATCAGCTGAGGAAGATAGACCTTGAAGTCGTGGCGGTCGCCGCCGCGCTGGCGGAAGACTCGACTCTCCCCACCCGCGCACTCCAAGCGCCTGCTGCCGATGGGGAGAGTCCTTGGGTTCGCACCGGGCGACGGGAGGCCTTGAGGTCGTGACGCGCTATATGGTTACGGTTGCGGAAACCGAGTTTGCTATCGAAGTGTGCGACGACGGAATTATTCTCGACGGCGAGAGGTTGAGTGCTCGCCTGAACACAGTGAGTGGATCCGTGAAAGCTCTAACTATGGGCGACCGGACGGTTACGGTGACCGTGAACAGAGCAGGGGAAGATTGGGAGATTGGTCTCCATGGCCTACACAAGCTTGTCGCGGCCGAGGATGAACGCACCCGGTTGCTCAAGAAATTAGCTGTTGGCGTCAGGGCTCGTTCGCGGAGCGGCTTGGTCAAGGCCCCGATGCCGGGTTTGGTGCTGCAAGTAAAAGCTGTGGCCGGACAGGTGGTGCGTCAGGGCGATGGATTGGTCGTACTGGAGGCGATGAAGATGGAAAACGAGATAACAGCGCCGACGCGAGGCAAGGTGGCGGAGATCATGGTCGTCGCGGGGCAGACAGTTGAAAAGGGCGCTCCACTGTTCGCAGTTAACCCCGAACCTTGACCCCCTTCTCTACCGTAGCTAAGTTACTCGGCTGTCTAGACTTAGATTTGGAATAACTGCGGGTTAGTAGACTTTGTTTACGAAGACATATACACCAAAACAGAGCGAGTTGCGTTCCTCGTGGCATATCGTTGACGCCGACGGTCTCGTGCTCGGCCGCCTTGCAAGCGAGGTTGCGAGATTGATCAGGGGAAAGCACAAGCCTACGTACGCTCCCCACATGGATGGGGGCGACTACGTAGTGGTTGTTAATGCTGCCAAGGTGAAGCTAACCGGCAAAAAAATGGAGCAGAAGGAGTATTTCCGGCACAGCGGCTTCATGGGCCACGAAAAGTTCACTCCGGTGGCCGAAATGCTCGCGAAACATCCGGAGCGGGTTATTGAGAAAGCCGTTCACGGGATGCTGCCGAAGGGTCCGCTAGGTAAACAGGTGCTGCGCAAGAAATTGAAGGTCTACGCAGGTGCGGAGCATCCGCATGAAGCCCAGCAGCCGGTTCCGCTGGGCCTTTAGAGAGGAACTAAATGACCGGAGTAGCGCAACCGGAGCTGAAGTGGCATGCAATAGGACGACGGAAGCTCAGCATCGCCAGGGTCTACCTGACTCCAGGATCCGGGAAGTGGGATGTGAACGGCAGAACGTTAGGAGATTATTTTCCACGCCGATCTCATGTCCAGCACATCCAGCAGGCGTTTGTAGTCACCGACACACTGGGTGCCTTCGATGTGCGCGCGAATGTCAAAGGAGGTGGATTGACGGGGCAGGCAGGGGCTATACGGCTTGGCGTTGCGCGAGCGTTAGTCGCAGCGGATGAGACCCATCGCTCCAAGTTGCGTGCGCACGGACTGATGACGAGAGACCCACGAGCGGTCGAGCGCCAAAAGCCGGGCCAGCCCGGAGCGCGGAAGCGGTTCCAGTTCTCCAAGCGTTAGGATTTTGCAGGACTTAGAAGCACACCGCCTGATCCCACCGTGGGTGTCCGTAATACGGATTGCGGAAGGAGTTGACGGCGGTGGAAGATATAACCCTTAGGGTGTACAGATGGCAGAAGTTGAGATAAGAGACCTCCTTGAAGCCGGAGTGCATTTTGGACACCAGACAAAGCGCTGGAATCCCAAAATGCGGAAATTCATCTTCGCCGAGCGTTCTGGCATATATCTGATTGACCTTCAAAAAACTCTCCGACAGCTAAAGGCAGCCCAGGATCTGATTCGGGAAGTTGTCCTCAACGGCGACGGTGTGCTCTTTGTCTGCACCAAGAAGCAGCTGAAACAGGTCGTCAGGACTGAGGCCGAAGAGTCGCAGTCCTTCTGGGTGACCGAGAGATGGCTCGGCGGCACGCTCACCAACTTTGACACGATCAAGAAACAGGTCAGACGATTCAAGGAGATAGAGCAGGGACAGGACGAGGGCGCGTACGAGTTTCTGACGAAGAAAGAGAGACTTCTCTTGGAGCGGGAGCGGGTCAAATTGAGTCGCAACTTCCAAGGTGTCAGAAACATGACGCGTCTTCCGGGTGTCGTGTTCGTGGTGGACGCGCGCAAGGAACGCATTGCCATAGCCGAAGCCAACAAGTTGGGAATCCCGGTAGTGGCGATCGTTGATACTAACGCCGACCCGGATAAGATCACCGTACCGATCCCGGGCAACGACGACGCGATCCGGTCGGTGTCGCTGATAACAGGGGCTTTAGTGGAAGTGATCTCCGAGGCCCGAGCACGTGTTCCACTAAAGGAGCTGAAAATCGAAGGCGAGGCCGTCACTTATAGTAGTGGTGCCGGTACCGAAGCCGGCGTGGAAGAGCGCGACCGCGGCCGGAAGGTGCGTAGGAAGCGCCGACCGAAGCCCGAGGCAATCGCGGCGCACCTGAAGAGCGAGTCGCCGTCAGAAACGGAGGACCAGGGTGATGATGCTGAGCCCGCTGAGTCGAGAGAGGTGACGAGCGCGGTAGAAGATCCGAGCCAAGCCTAAAGCAGCGACAAAGATGTGAGTTCTCCGCCGCCCCACAAGCTTGGCCAAGCCTCGGGACGGCGGTTTTCTTATCGCAGGGGAAGGGAGTCATTAGGAACGATGGCAGTAGCAATTTCTGCAAAGGACGTGGCGGATCTGCGCCGCAAAACGGGCGCTGGCATGATGGACTGCAAGAAAGCCCTCCAGGAAACTGAAGGGGATGTGGAAAAGGCCGTTGATCTGCTGCGATCCCGCGGAATCGCCAAGGCGGAGACGCGTGCTGGCCGCGGCGTTTCGGAGGGCATGATTGGTAGCTACTTGCACTTCAATGGAAAGGTCGGAGTTCTTGTCGAAGTCAATTGTGAGACAGATTTCGTAGCCCGGACTGACGATTTCGAGGCGCTGGTAAAGGACGTCGCATTACACATAGCGTCGGCTAGTCCCATAGCGGTTGCTGCAGAGGATGTGCCGGCGGGTGTGGTTGAGCGCGAGCGTGCTATATTCGAGATTCAGGCGGCAGAATCTGGCAAGCCGGAGCAAGTAAGGGATAAGATTGTCCAGGGCAAGCTTAAGAAGTTCTTTGCACAAGAAGTCCTGTTGGAGCAAGCGTTTGTGAAGGATGACAAGAAAACAGTGGGCGACCTGATAAAAGAGGTGGCGGGTAAACTCGGTGAAAATGTAGTGGTGCGTCGGTTCGTCCGTTTTGAACTCGGCGAGGCATCGTGACCAAACTCTCCTATAAGCGGGCGCTTCTCAAACTTTCCGGTGAGGCTCTCGCTGGCCAGCAAGGAATTGGTTTGGACTTCGCGGCCATCGAGAATCTTGCGGATGAGATAAAATCGCTGCGGGAGATGGGAGTAGCACTCGGTCTGGTGGTCGGCGGTGGCAACATTGTGCGAGGAACGGTGGCCAGCAGCCAAGGGATGGATCGCGTGTCAGCCGATTACATGGGTATGCTGGCTACGGTCATCAACGCTCTCGCGATCCAGGATATTCTCGAACGCAAGGATGTCGATACGCGCGTCATGACGGCGATAAGGATGGAAGAGCTTGCGGAGCCGTACATCCGCCGGCGAGCGCAGCGCCATCTGGAAAAAGGTAGAGTCGTGATCTTTGCAGGGGGTACGGGCAACCCCTATTTCTCGACGGACACTGCTGCGGTGCTGCGGGGGCTCGAGATAGAGGCTGACGTAATCATCAAGGCTACCAAGGTAGACGGTGTTTACTCCGAGGATCCCGAAACGACTGATGCGGCCGAGTTTATTCCAGAGATTTCCTTTCAGGAGGCGCTGGTTCGCGGCATCAAAGTCATGGATGCCAACGCGTTTGGCCTCTGTAAGGACCACGGTATCCCGATAGTCGTGATGAACATCAACGAACCTGGAGCGATAGCACGTGTCGTGAGGGGCGAGCGAGTGGGCACGCTGGTACAATGAGTGAATTGAGCGACATAACGAAACGGGTCAAGGAGCAGATGGGCAAAGCTAGCGAGAACACTCGGCGCGAGCTGGCAACCATTCGAAGCGGGAAGGCGACAACGAGTTTGCTCGATACGATACGCATCGAGGCCTACGGCCAGCAAATGTCACTGACCCAGGTGGCGAGTGTTGCGACTCCGGAGCCCCGGCTGCTCACGGTCCAGCCCTGGGACAAGTCACTCATGGGTGAGGTTGAAAGGGCAATCCAGTCCGCCGAGCTCGGACTAAATCCCGCCAATGATGGGACCGTCATCCGGATCCCCATACCACAGCTCACCGAGGAGCGTCGCAAGGAACTGGTCAAGGTCGTCCGGAAGCTTGCTGAAGAGGGCAAGATTGCGATCCGTCACTCGCGCACCGATGGCCTCAACAAGGTGAAAAAAGTCGAGCACGTATCGGATGACGACAAGCGCCACGAAGATAAGGAGATTCAGAAGGTTCACGACGATGCCATCAAACAGATAGACGAGCTCGTAAAGGGGAAAGAGGAGGAAATAATGGAGGTATGAAAAACCTCCAGCGCTCGCGTCCAATGGATTCAGAATTACTCAAGCGCGTTAAGACCGGTGGCGACGTTCCCCGACACGTCGCGATCATCATGGATGGGAACGGCAGATGGGCGAAGGATCGTTTCCTGCCCCGACCTTTGGGTCATCGGGCGGGCATGACAGCGGTACGCGAATCCGTTGAAGGGTCGTTAGAGGCGGGAGTGGAAATCCTGACTCTGTTTGCGTTTTCTCGGGAGAACTGGTCCCGGCCCGACAGCGAGGTCAGCGCGCTGATGTCCCTACTTGATGAATACATCTACAGGGAGCTGAAGGAACTGAAAGGGAACAGTGTGGCAGTCCGGGTCCTTGGAGATCTAAGCCGCCTCGGACCTAGCGCTACAGCCTCGGTTGAAAAACTGATTAGAGAAACCGAGGGTGGAACGGCTCTCAACCTTAATCTCTGTATCTCCTACTCGTCGAGGGAGGAAATAGCTCGCGCTGCGCGCCTGCTAGCTGAAGACGTAGCAGCGGACCGACTGGCTCCTGAAGAAATCGACGAGGCTTCGCTAGCCGGGCGGCTATATACCGCCGAATGGCCGGATCCCGATCTGTTGATCCGCACTTCGGGCGAGTTCCGAATCTCCAACTTTCTCCTCTGGCAGTTGGCCTATACAGAGATTTTCGTCACCCCTGTGCTGTGGCCCGATTTCAGTCGGGATGACATGTACGAAGCGATCGCGGACTACCAGCGGCGGGAGCGGCGGTTCGGTCGAGTCTTAGCGTGATCTCCCAGAACCTGTCGCGGCGAATCGCAGTTGCCGCGGTGGGTATCCCTCTTGCGATCTACCTCATTTTCCTCGGCTCGTGGTATCTTGCCGCCACCATCGCTGTTCTCAGTGTTGCAGGTGCCGCCGAATTCTACGCGATGGCTGAGAGGAAAGGCATACGTCCGATTAAAGTGGTCGGCTATGGAGGGACTGGCCTCTTACCGCTCGGCACATACGCGTTCCTCTCCGGGAAGATTGATGCTGAAGTTCTCCTGTTTCTTGCTCCTCTCTGGGTGTTCCTGATTTCCATCGGCGCGCTAGTTTCCGAGGATCCGCACGGAAGTCCTCTGAGTGCCATGTCGGTAACCTTTTGGGGAGGTGTGTACGCCGGGCTACTCCCTTCGGCTATAATAGTCCTGCGCCACGGGATGGAGACAACGTCCGCGCTCGCTGCTACACTTCTCGTCCTGCTGCCCCTTGTTCTGACCTGGGTGTGTGATACAGCAGCTATGGTGGGGGGGTCGCTGATCGGTGGCAAAAAGCTCGCTCCCAATGTCAGTCCCAACAAGACCTGGGCAGGTGCCGCAAGTGGCGCGTTGTCGGCGGTGATTTTGGCTCCTCTCTACGGAACTCTCGTTCTTCAGAGAGTCGGGATCGATATGTCCCTGCCGCTTTTGATATCCATCGGTCTCGTTGTGGCCATCCTGGGCCAGGTGGGTGATCTGACCGAATCTCTGTTCAAGCGCGAAGTCGGAGTAAAGGATTCCGGTAGTTTCTTTCCGGGACACGGGGGAGTGTTGGACCGACTCGACTCCCTCTACTGGGTGCTGCCTTCAACGGTCATGGTCATCAAGCTTTTTGGAGTCGCGTGAAGACCGGGGTCGCAGTGCTTGGTTCTACAGGTTCAATTGGGAAGAGCACCCTACGAGTGCTCGCGCGGCAACACGAGCGATTCAAGGTTGTTGCTTTGACGGCGTTGGACTCGGCCGCCGAGTTAGAGGCGCAGGCACGCGAGACGGGGGCTAAGTTCGTTGGCCTGGTCAATCATTCCGCCAATTCTGGGTTGACTCCTTCAGCCGAGAGTTACCACCGATCCGAGGGTACCGAATGTCTCTTGGAGGCCGCAACACATCCGGAGGTCGGTGTAGTCGTCAACGCGGTTGTGGGAGCGGCGGGACTGAGGGCGACGGTTGCCGCCCTCCAGGCGGGTAAGCGCGTGGCCCTAGCTAATAAGGAATCGCTTGTCATGGCTGGCGATGTTGTCATGCGAACCGCCCGTGAATGTGGCGGTGAGATTATCCCGATAGACTCGGAACACAGCGCTATTCTCCAGTGTATTGCCGGTCACCCTACGCAGAGTATTACGAGACTAATTCTCACCGCGTCTGGCGGACCGTTCAGGGAATGGTCCAAAGAACAACTCGATTGTGCTACGGTCGACGACGCTTTAGACCATCCAACGTGGAACATGGGCAGGAAGGTCACGGTCGACAGCGCTACGCTCGCGAACAAAGCGTTGGAAGTCATTGAGGCACATTTCCTGTTCAGTCTGCAATATGACAGCATTGAGGTTGTTGTTCATCCCCAGTCGATCGTGCACGCGTTTGCAGAATTCGTGGATGGCTCAATTCTCAGCCAGGTAGGGTTTCCGGACATGGAGCTACCAATACTATATGCCCTCACATATCCTGAGAGAGTGGGCGACAGTGGCATCCGGAGGTTCGATCCTGTCGCCGCTGGAACGCTTACCTTTGAACGCCTTAGGGAAGACGCGTTTCCCGCGTTTTCGCTCGGCGTGCAATCCGGACGCCAGGGTGGGACGGCGCCGACCGTGTTTAACGCCTCAAACGAAGTGGCGGTTCAGGCTTTCCTAGCCGACAAGATCAGTTTTGGAAAAATTGCGGGCGTGATCGAATCGGTGCTGCGTCAACACGAACCTTTTCCCGCAGACGACCTTGATGCGGTTCTGGAAGTAGACCAGTGGGCGCGCGAGAAAGCTGAATCAATATGCTGTTGACGATCGCCGCCACCGTGGTCGTGCTCGGAGTGCTAATCTTTGTGCACGAACTCGGCCACTTCATTGTCGCCAAGTCGGTTGGAGTTGGCGTGCCGCGTTTCTCGATCGGCCTCGGTCCCGCCACACCGATCCGGTTCACGCGAGGAGAAACTGAGTACGTAGTTTCCTGGATACCATTTGGTGGGTACGTGAAGATGGCTAGTCGTGAGGAGGCCGAGGCGGTCGAGGCTGTGGAAGGCGGTGCTGCGGATGAATTTCCTGCCGAAAAACTCTTTGAGAACAAACCGCTTGCCGCCCGCATCCTGGTGATTTCTGCTGGGGTGATTATGAACGCACTGTTCGCGTGGGCGGCGTACTCGTTTGTAGCGGGAGTTTTTGGTCGGCCGGTTGATCCCACTGTTACTATGGCGGGTGTCGACTCCGAGCGGTTGCCGGTGGCCGCAGCCGCGTTGGCGGAAATTCCGTTCGGTACCGATATCCTCAGGATCAACGGAGACACAGTGAGTTCCTGGAACGATGTCTTTGAGAAAGTTACCGAGGCATCGAGCCGGTCCGTCACTTTCGAATTCGTCGCCGATCTAGCGCCTGTGCGTGTGGAGATCCCAGGGACTGCCTCCCAAGGCCGTCTGGACCTCTTTCTGGCCTTGCGCCCCGCGCGTCAACCCCGTGTCGGCATCGTCTTGCCGGGGCTGCCGGCGGCGGAATCCGGACTGCAAAACGGGGATCTCATACTTTTTGCCAACGGCGATACAGTCCGAACATTCGCGGAACTTACGCAGGTCGTTGAAGCCAATGTAGAGAAGGAACTGGAACTCGTCGTGGAGCGGGATGGGATGCGAGAATCTCTTTCGGTAGTCCCCGAGCTGCAGCGCGAAGTCGACAGGGAAAGCGGTGATGTGCGCGAGGTTGGACGAATCGGCGTAATGCAATGGCTGGAGTACCGGCGGGTCGGTCCCGGTGAGGCGGTGATAGAAGGGTTTGGGCGAGTGGTCGCTGATGGAGCGAACATTTTCGCCGCTTTGCGCGGCTGGGTCACCGGAAAACTTTCTCCCAGCGAGTTGGGTGGCCCTATCTTTATTGGTCAGCTCTCGGGACAAGTCGCACGGCTGGGACCGGCTGCGTTCCTATCCTTCATGGCGTTTTTCTCTGTGAACCTGGCCATTCTCAACCTCTTGCCGATTCCGGTGCTGGACGGCGGTCACTTGGTGTTCTTGATATTGGAAGGTCTGCGTGGGAAACCCCTGTCCACTAACGTGAGGCTCAGACTGAGCCAGATCGGTCTGACGCTGCTACTGGGATTGATGCTGCTCGCTGTGTCAAACGACTTGATGCGTCTGTTCAACTAGCCTCTGCTATGATCCGCCCGACGGTGCGGTTCTGCTAGAGCAGAGCGATAACCGCAAGCAGCACTACCAACCCCCCTATCGCGACTATCTTGATCACCAGGCCTCCCTTGTTACGTGACTCCTTGGGTAGAGCCAACGTAGCGATCGACAATGAGCCACCGAAGTTTAGCGTCTGCCTCGCCTTGTCGAAGATGTGCTCCAACTGCTCGAGGAGTTGGTCCGCCGACTCGTACCGATCGTCCGGATGCTTGGCTAGGCACTTCAGTATGATCCGCTCCATTCTCCGCGATAGGTCTGGTCTCAGTTTTGTCGGCTTCTCCGGCGTCACTTCGACGTGCATTCTGGCGAGCTCAAACCAGTCGGTGGACCTAAACGGCAGTTCTCCAGTGGCGGCCTTGTACAGTGTGACTCCGAGCGCGTAGAGGTCGCTTCGCCCATCCAGCTCGCGGCCCTGCGCCTGTTCCGGTGATACGTAGTGGGGTGTGCCAATCGTCATGTTGGCGCCCGTGGCGGCCACGTATCCGGAGATGGCTCGGGCGATACCGAAATCGGTGAGCACGGCGGTTCCGTCGGTTCGGAACATGATGTTCTCCACTTTGAGGTCACGATGGATAACGCCTGCTTTATGGGCGGCCGAGAGGGCTCGGGTGATGTCGATTGCCATTTTCTGGAGAACGAGTTCCTCGAGTGTTTCAAACCGTTCGAGGACAGCCCGGAGGGAATTGGGATAGAGCTCCATCGCGAAGAAGGTGTACCCGTCGGAATGACCTATATCCCTTATCTTCATGATGTTGGGGTGATCCAGGGAGGCGGCTAACTTGACCTCATTGCCGAATCTCGTCTCGAACTGGGGATCTCCCGAGTAGCGCGGCTTGAGGACCTTCAGGGCTACCTTTTCGCCGCTTTCGTTATGGTGGCCAGCTAGTACCCAAGCAAAGCCCCCGACCCCGATGGGCTCATCGACCGTGTAGTCCCCCAGGGATTTCCCGACCAGCTTTTGGCTTGCAGGGTCAGTGCTCATCGGGCTAAGTACTGGACTTTACAGTACATAGATCTCCGCTTACATTACCCCGTTTGGTATGGAATCGGGTTAGACAATTGAAACGCCCGCGTCCTGTGAGGATACATGATTAATGAGCTTTGACAAGGACGCCGTAATTAAGAAGTACCGTTCTGGTGAGAAGGATACTGGGTCCACCCGGGTTCAAGTTGCCCTGCTGACCGAGCGAATAAACTCTCTGACAGACCACTTTCGCACCTACAAGAAGGATCACCACAGTCGCCGTGGGTTGCTCATGATGGTGAGCAGACGGCGCCGCCTGCTGGATTACCTGAGACGGAAGGACGTCGAGGGTTATCGTCGGCTCATCGACGAGTTAGGCCTCCGGTACTAACGCAGGGAAGCGGGCGTGAGGTGTCCAGTATCGAGCACACTGGACGCTCTGCATTTCTCTGTGCTCCTCAGGAAAAGATGCTGTGTTAGAAATTGAAAAAACGTTTGCGGGCCGCCCACTGCGGATAGAAACGGGGCGGCTGGCGAAGCAGGCTGCTGGAAGCGCATTGGCTCAGTTCGGCGACACGATGGTTCTGGTAGCAGTGACTGTATCACACAAATCATCCCCTCTTCCATTCTTCCCTCTGACCGTTGAGTACCGCGAGAAGACCTATGCCGCCGGCAAGTTTCCCGGCGGATTCATAAAGCGGGAGGGGAGACCTGCGGACAGTGAGATCGTGGCAGCGCGTATCATCGACCGATCTCTCAGGCCGCTGTTTCCGAAGGGCTTCCAGAATGAGGTCCAGGTCTTTGCTTACGTCATTTCGTCGGATCAGGAAAACGCCGCCGATGTGGTAGCTCTCAACGCCGCCTCAGTGGCTCTGTCCGTCTCTCCGGTGCCCTGGCAAGGTCCCGTTGCAAGCGTTCGGGTAGGTCGAGTCAACGGTGAATTCGTTCTCAATCCGACGTTTGCGCAGCTCGAAGACAGTGACTTGGACATCGTCGTGGCCGGCAACGCCGAGTCGATTCAGATGGTAGAAGGCGGATCCCTGGAGTTGCCTGAGGGAGAGATCTTAGGGGCACTGGCTTTCGCGCAAAAAGGTCTAGCAGAGCTGGTCGAGTTTCAGCGAGAACTGATCTCGCAGGCCACCCAGCCCAAGATGGAGTGGACGAAGGACGAAGCTCCAGAAGAACTGAGAAATCGGGTGTACGAACTCGCTACGGACCGTGTCAAGGCCGCAATCAACCGTTCCGAGAAAAGCGAGCGGTCCAAGGCGCTGTCGGATCTACGGGACGAGATTGTCTCCGAGCTCACTGAAGACTTCTCTGACGACGTCTCTCACATCAGCGGCGTTCTCGATGAAATCGAGGCTGCTACGATGCGCACTCAGATTCTCGAAACGGGTGAGCGCATAGACGGTAGGGATGGCGACACCGTTCGCCCGATCACATGCGAGGTGAGCTTTGTCGCGCGCGCGCACGGTTCCGCTCTCTTCACGCGCGGCCAGACGCAAGCGCTTGTGAGCGCTACTCTCGGCAGTGTGTCCGACGAACAGCGGGTCGATACGATCCATAGCAGAGAGCAAACTTCGAAGAGCTTCATGCTGCACTACAACTTTCCACCTTTTTCGGTCGGCGAGGTCCGCCCGATACGGGGTGTGTCGCGGAGGGAGATAGGGCACGGAGTGCTCGCCGAACGGGCGCTACAGGTGTTACTCCCCCCGTACGAGGAATTCCCCTACACGATTAGACTTGTGTCGGAGATCCTCGAATCAAACGGTTCCTCGTCTATGGCTACAGTCTGTGGGGGCTCGCTGGCACTGATGGATGCTGGAGTGCCCATCAAATCGGCTTGTGCCGGGGTGGCGATGGGTTTGGTCAAGGAGGGTGACCGGGTGGCCGTGCTGACCGACATTCTGGGTTCGGAGGACCACCTTGGTGATATGGACTTCAAAGTAGCCGGTACGAGAGACGGTATAACGTCCATCCAGATGGACATAAAGATTGACGGGCTCAAGCTCGAGGTGCTAAAAGGAGCCCTGGAAAAGGCGCAGATTGCGCGTTTCCACATTCTCGACACGATGGCGCGCACTCTCGGAGATGCCAGAGCCGAGCTGTCCGATTATGCACCGCGCATCATCTCCATCCAAGTCAACCCCGAGCGCATCGGCGAGATCATCGGTCCCAAGGGTAAGACAATTCGCGGCATACAGGAGAAGACCGGAGCCGACGTCAATATCGATGATTCCGGCGTCGTCACCATCGCGTCGATTGATGGTCATGCGGGGGAGGAAGCGCGTGCAATGGTCGAAGCACTCGTCGAGGAGCCGGAGGTGGGCAAAGTGTATGAGGGTTTGGTAAAGGGTACCACTCAGTTTGGCGCCTTTGTTGAGATCCTCCCGGGAACCGAGGGGCTACTACATATCTCTGAGCTTCAGCACAACCGGACGGAGCGAACCGAGGATGTCGTCAAGAAGGGCGACCAGGTTCGAGTGAAGCTCATGGCGATCGACGATCGCGGAAAAATGAAGCTCTCTCGAAAGGCGCTCATCGAAAAAGAGTAGCGGCCTCCGATGATAACTGAGAAGCTCGACGAGGGTCTTTACCGCACCGTCGCTGACAACGGTGTTTCCGTTCTTTCCGTATCAATATCAGGTGTCCGGTCGGTCGCTGTAGGCATCTGGATTAAGGCGGCCTCTGCCCACGAGCCCCGTGGCAAGATGGGGCTGTCCCACCTGTTAGAGCACATGGTCTTCAAAGGTACGAGGCGCCGTTCCGCAAGAGAGATTGCCTTGGAGCTGGAGGCACGCGGTGGATCGCTCGATGCGTTTACTGCGCGCGACCATACTTCGTTTCAAGCTCGCGTGCTCGATGAAGATCTTCCCCGGGCACTGGACGTGCTCACCGACCTTTTACGCGAGCCCGTGTTGCGTGAAAGTGATCTCGATCTCGAGCGGAAAGTCGTGCTCGAGGAGATAAGCACAGTTGAGGACACGCCGGACGATCTTGTGTTCGACCTTCACTCCTCCACTCTCTGGCCGGACCATTCCTACGGATTTTCGATTCTTGGTACGCGGGACACAGTCGAAGGTTTGACATCGGCCGACCTACGAGGCCTCCATCAACGGGCGTATCATCCCAGGCAGGCTGTAATTGCCGCGGCCGGAAGTCTCGATCACGAGGTACTGTTGAAGCTCCTAGCGAAGTGTGGGTGGTTCAGTTTCAAACCAGGTCCGGAGCCGGCCGAAATATCATCGGTACCAGCGGCATCCAAGTCCACGGAGCGGTTCGAGCGCGATACGGTTCAAACGCACGTTGTGTTCGGTACGGACACGTTTCCGTTTGTCGATCGACGCCGATACCCCCTGATGCTTCTCAACCAGGTGCTTGGCTCCGGAATGTCCAGCCGGTTGTTCCAGAGGGTGAGGGAGAAACTGGGGTTAGCGTACACGGTGTTTTCGTACCAGTCGTTCTATCGGCATTCCGGAGTGACAGGCGTTTACGTCGGCACGCATCCATCGACAGCCTCTCAGGCCGTTGCATGTATTCGCGAAGAACTCGACAAGCTCGCTGACGAAGGACTTCCACCCGAAGACCTGGCACGCGCCAAGCAGCAACTCAAGGGCCAGATCACGCTGAGCCTGGAGAGCCCGGCGGCGCAGATGTATCGGATCGCAGGATTGTCGCTCCACAATGAACCGTATCGAACGCTGGATCAAGTTCTTGCTGACGTCGACCGGATCAATGCCGATGAAGTGGCCGAAGTAGCCAGTGAATTCTTCCCGTCCGACAAACAATCTGTAGTGTGGTTGGGCCCGAACTAACCCCTTAGCGGCGGAGTGCACTGCAAGTGATTATCGGGGTTCCCAAGGAGATCAAAGCCCACGAGAACCGGATTTCGTTGGTTCCTGCCGGGGCAGAGGTCCT
>JAZFQE010000256.1:0-3718 GCA_036444955.1 Gemmatimonadales bacterium | reverse complement strand
TAGTAAGGCGGTAAGGCGGTCATAGGGTAAGGGCGCCAGTCCGCCAGTCAGCAAGTCCCACAGTCCGCCAGTCCGCCAGTCCGCCAGTCCCTCAGATCCGTTCGCACTCAAAGTTCCTCGGTTAAGACACGTCTCAGAGTAGCGGCATCGATATTTGCGCCCGATAGGATCACCGCGACGCGCTTTCCTTGCAACCGTTTTCGTAGCGTGATCAATCCCGCCACCCCGGCGGCACCCGCCCCTTCAGTCAGGTTGTGAGTCGTTCGCAGCAGTAGCCTCAACGCTGCGGCGATCTCTGCTTCGCTGACGGTAACGAAATCTTCGAGTCCATCGCACAGCGCTCCGAAGGTCAGGCTGAAAGGCATCCGCGTTGCTATTCCGTCGGCGAAAGTGTCTGCCGTTGGGGTTGTTACTTCCTTGCGTGCGCGCCACGACTGGTAGATCGCGGGAGCTGCCGCCGCCTGTACGGCGTAGACTCGGGCTGCGGGTCTCAGCGCGCGCAGCACCGTCAGCGCGCCCACCGCCTGGGAGCCTGCACCCACAGCGACGACCATTGCATCCAGCTCAGGTTCTTGTTCGAGGATCTCCAGCGTGATCGTCCCTGCGCCCGCTAGAACGAAGCGATTGTTCGTCGAGTGGACCAGAGTCATCCCGCGCTCTCGTGCCAGTGACTCGGCTACGACGACCGCGTCGTCGTAATCGTTGCCCTGCTCGATGAGCTCGACCCCGAATCCCCGCATGGCCGCGTTCTTCTCGGGGTTGTTCTCCTTGGGGACGCAGATCGTGATCGGCACGCCGAGGTGATGTCCCGCGTAGGCCAAGCCGTAGCCGTGGTTACCCCTGCTCGCCGCGATCACGCCGCGCGCGCGTTCTTTTTCCGTGAGAGCCGCGACCGCCGACAGCCCGTTGCGGACCTTGAACGCGTTTGTCGGGTTGTGGTTCTCGTGTTTTACGAAGACTCGTATGCCGTGACCTATCTCTTCGTTCAACGGTGCGTACTCGCGAAGCGGTGTCGGCTCTAGAAATGAAGAGATTCGTTCGCGCGCTTGGCGCACGTCGTCGATATCGATCGGCCAGCTGGCGGGCTGCGTGGGCTGCGTGGGCTGCGTGGGCTGCGTGGTTATGGGTTCGGCCATTTCAGAAGTGAATCTATCTGATATCTGTAGGAAAGCTGGATCGAGGGTTGGAGGAAAACGCTCCGATGGGCATAGTTCCGATAACTTCCTCTTGGTGGGCGGTTCTACATTGGCGCTCTGTCTCGTTCGGCCGAGGAGACTTAGATTATGGTCATGCCGGCTACAGGACGTTTCGGACAGCTGCAGGAAATCGTTCAGGATGTCGTTTACGGATTTCGGCAATTGAGGAATCGCCCTGTGTACGCAGGTGTGGCGATACTTACGCTTGCAGTAGGGATTGGCGCCACGACCGCGGTATTCTCAGCCGCCGATCACGTGTTGCTCCGGCCGCTTCCGTACTCGGATGCGGAACGCGTCGTTACGCTATGGGAAACCGATGTCGCAGGTGGTGACCTCAAGAAAGGGGTATCGCCCGGTAACTTCCTCGAGTGGCAGGAGCGCGCCACCGCCTTCGGCGGCATGGCACTCGCGCAACCATACGGCCTCGATCTCACAACCCAGGGCGAACCTCCGGTCTCTCTCGGGACATGGCTTGTAACTGAAGGCTTTTTCGAAGTGCTGGGGGTCACGCCGGTTCTGGGTCGTACGTTCCGCCCTGAAGAACACATCCGCGGTGGCGGTCAAGTCGTGATACTTTCTCACGACTTTTGGCAACAACGTTTTGGGGGCGATCCGGCTGTGATTGGTACGTCCATATCGCTGGACCTCACGCCGAGAACCGTGGTAGGCGTCTTACCTAGGGGGATAGAATACCCACGGCCAAATCCCATTTGGGCACCGATGTGGTTCTCTCCCCATCAGCTTACCGATCGCAGCTCGGGTTATATGGACGCAGTGGGGCGACTGCGCCCGGACCGAACCGTGGAAGAGGCTCAGGCTGACATGGCGAGAGTTGCCAGCTCGCTCGGGGAGGATTTTCCGGCAACTAATAGAAATATTGGCGTGAACGTGATTCCTATAGAGAAACATGTCCTTGGCCCGGTTCGGCCGGCGCTTCTCGTGCTGCTTGGCGCGGTTGGATTTCTTCTGCTAATAGCTTCAGCTAACGTGGCGAGTCTACAGCTAGCGCGCAGCGCCGCGCGGGAGGGAGAGCTTGGCGTACGGGCTGCGCTCGGTGCGGGTCGCTCACGACTCGTTCGACTGATCGCTGCCGAAACCGCTGTGCTCGCAGCTCTGGGCGGGGTGGCGGGACTGGCAGTGAGTATTGTAGGCGTGAAACTTTTCTCTGCGCTTGCGCCGCCCGAGCTTCCCCGTGCGGCGACGATAGCGATCGATGGAAGAGTGCTTGCTTTCTCTGTAGCCGTCACGGTCCTGTGTGCGTTTCTCTTTGGGCTCGTTCCCGCGCTTCGGTTCTCGCGACCGGATCTCAATTCAGTGCTTCGTGCAAGTGGACGTTCGACGACAGCTGGGAAATCCCATCTGAGGTTTCGCAGTGCGCTCGTGATTACCGAAATCTCCGTGGCCTTGCTGCTGATGATTAGTGCAGGGCTCCTCGGTAGAAGTTTTCTTCGCCTGTTGGACAACGATCTGGGATTTGTGAGCGAGAACATCGCGTCGGTACAGATGTTCATTCAGCGAAACGACCAATCGGCAGAGGAACGACTGGTTAAAGCTAGAGAATTCAAAGAGAGTTTTGCCTCTCTCCCAGGAGTTGATGAAGTGGCTGTGACGACGGCGCTCCCGTTCCTTCCGTCCCGTATCGATCGGGAACTGCCGCTCATCATTGAAGGCCGTTCGGAAGAAACGTCCGTGCGGCGAGTTCACACTAACGTCGTGTCGCCCAACTACTTCGAGGTGGTAGGAGTGCCTCTCTTGCGGGGCCGGTCTTTCACCGAACTCGACGAAATGAACGCGCCCCGCGTCGTGATAATAAACCGAGCACTCGCCCGACAATTCTTTAGGGACGACGATCCGCTTGGTCAACGTGTCATGATCGGTGTTCTGGGTCAGCCTGCCGCGACCCGCATGATAGTGGGCGTGGTTGAGAACGTACGACTGACGTCCCTCCTCGAAGATCCTCCGCCTGAACTGTACGCTCCGTACGCACAATCCGGCGCGGGGAGCATCACTTTTGTTGTGCGTACTCAAGGGCCGCCAGCAGCGATTTTACCGTCGCTCAATAATGAAACGTGGCGCGTCGACCCCACGCAGGTCATCTATCACGCGGGAACGCTCGAGAGCATGGTCGCGGATACGCTGGCCGGGAGGAAGTTCAACCTAGTATTGCTGCTGTCCTTCTCTTTGATTGCCTTTGCATTGGCTGCGATAGGCATCTACGGACTGATCAGTTTCTCGGTGAGTCAGCGAACGACGGAGATTGGTGTGCGAATAGCGCTCGGTGCTCGCCGGGAACAGGTGATCAGATTGATCGTCGGTCAAGCGATGCGTCTATCCCTCGTCGGAGTCATCCTCGGGATCGTTGGCGCGGGACTGCTTACGCGATTCATGCAGCACATGCTCTACGATGTCACACCGACCGATCCCGCGGTTTTTCTGCAGATCTCAGCGGCGATGGTCGTCGTCGCGATGCTGGCGGCTTACCTACCGGCGCGGCGCGCAGCTTCTTCGGATCCGGTGACGGC
>JAZFQE010000255.1:0-2763 GCA_036444955.1 Gemmatimonadales bacterium | reverse complement strand
CCGAGCAGATAAAAGCTTCTCTCAAAGACCTACCCAAACAGTTTTGACTTCAGTGTATCCGTCAAGAGCCACGCGACCTAGGGCCCGTCCGTAGCCGCTGGCCTTATAGCCGCCGAACGGCGCGGCTGGGTCGTAAAAGTTGTATGTGTTAATCCAGACCGTTCCCGCTCGTATCTCACGCGCAACTCTGTGAGCTTTGGAGACGTCCTTGGTCCAGATCCCGGCCGCAAGGCCGTAGATGGTGTTGTTGGCGAGTTGGATTCCCTCGTCCACGTCGTCGAAGCTGAGCACGGAGAGAACAGGTCCAAAGATCTCTTCATCCACGATCTTCATTCCCGGCTTGGCGTCGTCGAATACCGTTGCTTCGACGAAATATCCCTTGCCGTCCACGGTGGCGGTGTTGCCACCGGCAACGAGCGTGGCCTCCGACTTGCCGGCCTCGATATACGACATGACGGTCTCCTGCTGTCGTTTGGACACGACAGCCCCGAGCCGAGTTTCCTTGGAGAAGGGATCTCCCGGCGCCAGCTTTTGTGCCCGAGCGGCGAGTTGCTCGACCACCTCATCGTGCACGGAGCTCTCAACGAGCAATCGCGAGCCGGCAGCGCATACTTCACCCTTGCCATAGAAGATTCCGTTTATGGCTCCCCTAACGGCTGATTTGATATCAGCGTCGGCAAACACGACGTTAGGGCTCTTCCCGCCCAACTCGAGCGTCAACCGTTTCACCGTGTCTGCGGCGTCCCGCATGATGCCCTTACCGACCTCGGTCGAGCCGGTGAAGGATATCTTGTCCACACCCGGGTGCCGGACGAGCGCCGCACCGGCCGTCGCCCCACCGCCGGTCAACACGCTGAAGGCTCCCGGTGGAAAACCCGCTTCCTGCATCACCTCCGCCATTGCCAGCACGGTAAGCGGCGTTTCGCTTGCCGGTTTGATGATGATCGTGCAGCCGGTTGCCAGAGCCGGAGCGAATTTCCACGATGCAAGGTTGAGCGGGAAGTTCCACGGTACGATTCCCGCAACCACACCTACTGGCTCTCTGAGTGTGTAGGTGAAGAAGGGTCCGCTCACCGGAATGGTTTCGCCTACGATCTTGTCGGCCCAGCCCGCGTAGTATCGCAGAGTCTCGACGCTCATGGAGATGTCGATCTTCGACTCGAAGAACGGCTTACCGTTTTGGAGGGTTTCCAACTTGGCGACGTCTTTGAGCCGCTGCTCCAGAATGTCAGCAGCTCGGGAGAGAAGTTTGCCGCGATCCCTGGGCGGCATGTTGCGCCACTCGTCGCTCTCGAAGCAGCGACGGGCGGCCGCTACAGCCAGCTCGACGTCTTCTTCGCCCCCCTTTGCTACTTCGGCTATGACCTCTTCGGTCGCGGGATTGAGAACCTCGAAGCGGTCCCCGCTGGCGGCAGCAAGCCACTCGTTGTCGATGAACAGCTCGGTTCGCACTTATGACCCCTTGAACTCGGCCATGCGTTTGTCCACATACGCTGCGAGACCCTCCTTCGCGTCGCTACTCTGGAAGAGTTGCTGTTGTAGCTCGCGCTCGATAGCCAGGCCGCTCTCGAACGGCACTTCCATGCCCGAGCAAACCGCGCGCTTGATGAGACCAACGGCCTTAGCAGCCTTGTTGGGGGGACAGAACTGCTTGGCGTACATCATGACATCGTCCCAATAGGTGTTCTTCTCGAATACCTGGTTTACCAGGGCCAGCTCCTGAGCTTTTTCAAAGGAGAAAGTTTCGCCCTTGATCATCATCTCGATCGACTGTGACTTGCCTATAATGCGGGATAGGCGTTGCGTTCCACCGGTGCCGGGAAGAACTCCCAGATTCACCTCCGGCAGGCCGATCTTACCGCCCTCTTTCTTGGCAAGTCTAATGTCGCACGCCATCGCTATCTCGAGGCCACCGCCGACGGTGTGTCCGTTAAGGGCGGCGATCGTGAGTTTGGGCGTGTGCTCGAGCCGGTTCAGGGTCTCGTTGGCGTGTAAGCAGAAGAAGTATTTCCATCGGGGCTCAGCATCGTTCAGCATCTGGATGTTCGCACCCGCCGAGAAGAACTTGTCGCCGGCGCCCCGGAGCAAGATCACGTGTACGTCGTTATCCATTCTCGCAATCAGGATCGCATCATCCAGCTGGCGATTCATCTCGTAGGTGTAGGTGTTGGCGGGTGGATCGTCGAGTTCGATGATCCCGACACCTCCATCGACGCTGTAGTTGATCAGTTTCTTGTCTGTTTGGGGTTCGGCTGTCGTCGCCATCGTTATAGTCCTCCGTGCGGTACTTGGGATTTGATTCCGTTTAAGAATAGCCGAGTGTACTGGGTGGCGAGAGACTCGGGACTGACTTCTCCCGACGGGTCATACCATGTGTATATCCAGTTCATCATTCCGAAGAGTGCGTAGGCTGCCACGCGCGGATCAATGTCTTCTATCGGCGGATCGAGCTGCCGCAGCAGTCCGACGAGCATATCAACATACCTGCGTTTGAGCGCGTTGATCCCCTCGATCCTTTCCTCGCTCAGGCTCCCCGCCTCGTGCGACAGTACTTTCATCTCGTTCATGTGCCGCGCGAAAAAGGTGACGTGGTGGAAAATGAACCGCTCGATCCTTTCGGCTGGGTAGGTGCCCGAAGCTATGGCACGCTCGGCGCCTGCGATAACGCGGCTGAAGCTGCGCTGCTGGATGAGGTAGAGGAGCTCGTCCTTGCTATCCACGTAGTGGTACATGCCAGCGAGACTCATACCGGTAGTGCGGGCC
>JAZFQE010000254.1:0-4208 GCA_036444955.1 Gemmatimonadales bacterium | reverse complement strand
CAAGGTGTCGAAGGCCGACTCCCGGATTTCTTGCCAGCCGGGGTCGTCATAGCCCAGATTCCAAAACGAGACATGGCGCCGCGAGTCGGGCAAAAACACATCGCCACCGCGCAGCGTCTCTTTGAGCTCGAGGGCCAGGGAAATCTCCCAGGTGCGACGCCGGCGCGGCTCACTTGACTGCAGAGAGCCGCGCCAGGCGACCGGGACAAAAGAGGTGTCGACATCGGGTGGCAGGGCTTTGAGTTCACCTTGGTTGAGTTGTCGCAGAAGCGCCAGATTCTCCAGCACCGACTCGCTACCGGACTCGACTGCAAAGGGCAGATCAACAAAGGATCGGAAGTAACGGCGAAAGTTAGAATACTTGCCGTGCAGCTTGTCGAGCAGGCCGTGGCGTTCGAGCCGCTCAAACTCGACAGAGTCCTTAACGGCCCCCTCAAGGCGCTCCGGATCAATGTGCTCCAGCAGCGTCGAGAGAGGCGCCTCCGGCGACTCTCTCAAGGCCAGAACCGTCTCGGCCAGTTCCCGAAGTGACGTAACGCCCCGATGGAGTCGCTTGCGCACCTGACGATGTTCCTTTTCCCAAGCGTTGCGGGATTCGCGCTGCATCTCGGTCATAAATTGGGCATGCATCTCAACGAGATAGTCGAATAAGCGTTTTCGGGTATCGTAGAGAAACGCCGCCGCCAGGGCGTAGCGTTTGTTGTCCTCAAAGGCTTTGAGTTGCTGCGCATCGTAGGTTCGCACAGCCGTGCTGAGACGTTCAAGCAGGGCGGGACCCACGCTGACCTGTTCAAGCGGCTCGAACTCGAGAGATCGAAGCTCGGCGGCCCATTCCAGATACGTCACGATGTGCTTGGCCTTCGCTTCCGGTGGGTACTGGGCGAAGCGGAAAAAGTCGGTGACCCCTCCTTCGCTCGAGACGGCGGCAGAGGGATCGGCCTCATCTGGCAGCTGGGCGGGTTCTTGGCCAGCGCCGAGTAAAGCGTCGATGGCCCGTTTCGTCTCGTCCGATAGCGCTTGGGCGAGACGCTCAAAAATACGGTGCTCGGCCTCGGCATGTGCCGCATTCACCGTCCGTTCAAAGACGGCTCGTCCGGGAAGGATGATGCGATGCGTGCGAAGTTGTGCACTCGCCTTCTCCACCAGGTCTTCGACGTAGAGATGCTGGGCGACCTGATCGACGACCCACTCTCGCAGCTCGGTGTGAGCCTGTGCATCAAACGATTGCCACCCGAGATAGGCCGTGATTTCACGCTGGTAGTCGGTTTCGGTTGTACTGCGCACGGCAGGCGAGAGCGACACCAACGGGATCAGGTCAAGTTGCCGACAGAGATAGCCCAGAATGGGGGGCGGCACAGGCGTAGAGTTAGGCAGGAAGCGTCCATGTTGGCGCAGGGCACAGAGTTGGGTGGCCAAGCGGCAAAGGTTCTCGGGACCCCGATGGTTCGTCACGATAAAGTCGATATCGCGCTCCGAGAGGGTCCAATTAAAAGCCAGTTCTTCCTCAGAGGGATGCGAGGGGATCACAACGGCAGGGCGCGGCGCCGTGTGCTGGAGGACGCCGGTTGGCGGGTGAGGCTCAGAGGTTAAAGACATTGAGTGGACTCCTTTCCAAATCGACGGCGATCTCGTCTTGTGACGGTTTGGTATAGACCGCTGTGGTATCTAAAGATTCGTGGCCCAAGAGATCGGCAAGCTCACGCAGTTTACCGGGATGCTGCTGGAGATAATGCCGTGCGAAGGTATGTCTCAATGTCTGGGCTGAAACGGCAATCCGCTCAATTCCAGCCTGCTGAGCCAGCCGCGTCACCACGGCTTGAACACTACGCACGGCCAACGACGTCCCCCGTTTGCTTAGAAAGATCGGCGCCCCGGCTGCTTTCTCAGGTTGAGTGCCCAGATAGTCCTGCAAGGCCCGACGCACAGTTGTATTGAGGGGGACATCACGCGCCTTACGTCCCTTACCGTCACGGACATGCACCGTTCCCGCTCGGGTCTTGAGGGTTAGATCGGCAGGGGTTAAGGCGGTGACTTCTCCGACCCGAAGTCCGGCTTGGAGCATGAGCTGGACGAGAGCCACATTTCTCGGGGCCAATCGATGGGGAGAGACGGCGGCCGCATGTAACAGGGCAAACACTTCTTGACGTCTCAACGCGAGCGGTTGCAGTGTCCCTGACTTGCGCATGAACCGCAGATGAGTCGTTGGGTTTTCGGCCATCCAGTTGCAGGCAACCAACCACTGAAAAAGGAGACGCAGGCCCTGAAGGCGCCGGTTCACGGTGGCCGGTGGGTGAGCTTGCTCATGAATGAGATGCGTGCGAAACGCGGCTAAGTCGACGGTCCGAACCTGGGTCAGAAGAGGGGCTTTGTCCTCATGTACCCACGCCAGCCACGCTTGCAAGCGCGTCAGATCGCTCAGATAGGCTTGGACGGTGGCAGGCGCCAGATCACGGTCGGCGAGATGTTGACGAAACGCTTCAAGGAGGGCGGCATCGGTGTCCGGACAGGGTGCTGATATTACCCGCATAATGTTACCTCCGTTCGGGGCCACATATTTTGCGCATAATACTGGAAAATGGCGTGCAATTATACAGGTAATATGTAAGCGATCACAGGAGGGGGATGAGGGAGTAGTGTACTTTTCAGTAGAGCCAGGCGAGATCAGGCTGACGTCCCTGGAACGAACTGGTGAGGGCATCGACCAACACGCCATAGGTCGATTGACCGAGCTGACGACAGGTCTGGCGCAGTGAGAGCGTCCGCTCGACCCAGCGATTGCCGTGCTCGCTTTCGGTCCCACTGGAGCCTTTGCGCCACATCACGGCAAAGCGCAAGGCTCTTTCGGCCCGGTTGTTGGTCGGTTCAACCCCATGTTCGCGCAGAAAGACCCACAGCGAGACCATCTCACGTTGCAAGCGTCGCGTTAAGCGTCCGGCGTCATCGCTGCGCTCATGATAGCGATCAATCAAGTGGCAAAACCGGGCATACCAGGCACGCCACTGACCGCCGGTGGGCGGCGCTTTGGCCATATGGCATAAGGTCTGCAACTCTTTGAGAGCCCACGTGCCACAGGCGGCGAGGTGGGGATCGCTTTTTTCCGACAACCCACGAGCGGTGCGGATGAGGTGGGCCAAACACGTTTGGCGACCATGGACCCAATGCTGATAGACCCCGTAGCCATCGCTGACCAAGAGACCTTGCCACTGCTCAATCAAGGCGAAAAAGGCGTCTTTGGAGCGGTTGGGGTGAATGAGAGAGAGCGAGACGGTCTCGGTGCTCAGGGTCCAGAGCCAGTTCAAGGCGTTTTGGCAGTACCATGGAGTCTCATCGATATACCCGACGGGGGCTTGACGAGCCAACGTGGCAATGGCGTCATAGTGAGGCAAGATCGCCTGTGAGACCCGGTCGATGACCTTTTGCAGCGTGCCCAAACTCATCGGGATGCGCAACACCGAGTGACAGAAGTCTTGCATCAGACGTCTGGAGGTGCGATGCATGCCGCCGAGTTCACCGATCAGGGCACTCAAGCGTGGCCCATAGCCGGCTTGATGCTCGCTTGGCACTTGGGCTTTGAGCGTCTGGCCACAGCCGCCACAGGTGCCCTGATGCAAAATGAAATGGTGGATGTCCATCTCGATCGGTGGCAGTTCGATCACCTGATGAGTGTAGTACGGTTCAGGCGAGACCAGCTGACCCTGGCCGCAGGCACACGGGCCGGGCTCAATCAGGTGCACCTCGGTTGGGCTTAGCAAGGTCGGCCCCTTGCCGGGATGTCCCTTGCGCGCCCCTCGTTTACCACCGGATTGGCGCGGCTGGCGCTTGGTTTTTTTGAAAGGCGAATCCGATGACGGGGGCTTACTTGAGGTTTGCGAGGTGGTCGCCAGTCGGCCTTGAAGCGTGTCGACTTGGGTCTGGAGTTGGTCAATGTGTTTTTGCTGGTTGCGGATATAGTCCTGGACAGTCGGCGGAGTGATCGCCCATGCCACCTGGCTAAAGGGAAAAGCCCACCAGATGGGGTCGGTTTGCATTTGAGGTGGGATCACCAAACTCATGTGGACTTCCGCCGATAAGAGGTTCCTTATGTAACTGACTCTTATCGGCAGATCTGTCTCAGAACCATAGCGCGACTTGGCCACTCACTCGACAAGCGCCCCCCTGTGAACGCGTACCTGCCAAGGATGCGGAGAATTCCCGGCTGACACGAATTG
>JAZFQE010000253.1:0-5885 GCA_036444955.1 Gemmatimonadales bacterium | reverse complement strand
TCACTTGGGGAAAAACACCCGCTCGACGATTATCTCAAAGGGCATATCAGCCGGAGTTGGCCAGAACACGTATCGTGGTGCGGTAAAGATCATGAAGCGGGCTTCCAACGCACGCAACTACTCTCAGTGCGACTCAATGCTGATCGGAGACAAGTGCGGCGCTCATACCTTTCCCTACATAGATGTTCGCAACAGCAGTGCGATCATGGAGCACGAAGCCTCCACGTCGAAGATCGGTGAGGATCAAATCTTCTACGCACAACAGCGCGGTCTCTCGGCCGAGGATGCGGTCTCCATGATTGTTAATGGATTTTGCAAGGAAGTGTTTAAGGAGCTCCCGATGGAGTTTGCCGTCGAGGCGCAGAAACTTTTGGGAATAAGCCTTGAAGGAAGTGTGGGTTGAAAAATTCGACTAAGAGCATGTTAGAGATAAAAAATCTTCGCGTCAGTGTTGATGGGAACGAAATCCTCAAGGGTGTCGATTTGAGCGTCAACGCCGGAGAGATCCACGCGATCATGGGGCCGAACGGCTCGGGCAAGAGTACGCTGGCCCAGGCAATAGCCGGACACCCGGCCTACCGAGTCACCGCCGGCACCATCGAATACGAGGGAGAAGATCTTCTCGAAGTGCAACCAGAGCAGCGGGCTCGCAAAGGAATATTCCTCGCCTTCCAGTACCCCGTGGCGATACGCGGCATCACCAACGCCTATTTCCTACGTTCTGCGCTCAACGCCATCCGCAAGGAACGGGGTTTGGAGGAGCTGGACGCGATTGACTTTCTCGACGTCCTCGAGGAAAAACTCGAGATCATAGGCTGGGACGATAGCATGGTTAACAGGCCGGTGAATGATGGATTTTCGGGGGGAGAGAAGAAGAGGAACGAGATCCTTCAAATGGCGGTGCTGGAGCCCAGGTTGGCGGTTCTGGACGAGACCGATTCCGGTTTGGATATTGACGCTCTCAAGACCGTTGCCGCGGCTGTGAACAAGTTGCACAAGCCCGACAACGCGACCGTCGTGGTTACGCACTACCAGCGACTCCTGAATCACATCGAGCCAGACTACGTCCACGTGTTGACAGATGGCCGGATAGTGAAATCTGGTGGTAAAGAACTTGCTCTCGAACTCGAGGAGAGAGGCTACGACTGGCTCAGCTCGGACGTAGCCGCGGTCTGAAGGCCGGAACTCAGATGAGTGGGTTCACTGACGCTAAAGACCGCTACCTAGCTCATTTTGAGCACTTTTCCGCGAACGGCGGTGCGGCAGCACCCGACTGGGTCAAACAGACTCGCGGGCAGGCAATAGAACGCTTCGCCGATCTGGGATTCCCCACGACGCGTGCTGAGGAGTGGAGGTTCACCAACGTCAAGCCGATTGCGGATGAGCCGTACGAGCTGACCGGCGTTCCGCGGTCAATCGAGGCGAACATAGCAGATCTCTCCGTCGTCTCCACTCCGGTCCAACGTGTTGTCATCGCTGATGGGCACTTTTCCGGTGAGCGCTCGTCAATTTGCCAGCTGCCGGATGGCGTAACCGTCGGGAGCCTGTCCAGTGCATTGGATTCCGGCAATGAGCTAGTGAGGCGTCACCTCGCTCAGTACGCCCGGTTTTCGGAAAACGCGTTTACTGCTTTGTGCACGGCATTCTTGCATGACGGGGCCTTCATTCACGTGCCGAAAAACACTGTGGTGGAAACCCCGATCGAAGTTTTATTCGTTTCTTCGGATGCTGACCCGACTGTCACTCATCCGCGATGTCTTGTTTTGGTTGATAGCGGAGCACAGGTCGACGTCGTCGAGAACTATATATCTCCTGGAAGCGGAAAATATTTCACCAACGCCGTAACCGAGCTGGTGGTCGGGGAAAACGCTCGAGTAAGGTGTTATCGCGTGCAGCAGGAAAGTCCGTCAGCACACCATGTGGCGACGACCCACGTGCACCAGCACAAGGACAGCCGCTTTTCCCTCACGCTGGTAGCCTTTGGGGCTGCGCTGTCGCGCCACGATGTACGGCTGGTACTCGACGGCGAGGGAGCCGAAAGTTCGCTGGACGGTCTCTACGTGATGAGCGGGAAGCAACACGTTGACCACCACACGGTGATTGAGCACGCGCGCCCCCATTGTAATAGCGTAGAGCGTCTGAACGGCATTATGGATGATTTCTCCCGCGCGGTTTTCGTTGGTCGGATCATTGTGCGCGAGGGAGCGCAGAAGACCGACGCGAAGCAAAGCAACAACAACCTCTTGTTGTCGGGAACTGCGAGAGCGGACAGCCAACCTCAGCTCGAGATTTACGCGGATGACGTAAGGTGTACCCACGGTGCGACGCTGGGCCCGCTGGACGAAGGATCCATGTTTTACCTGCGGAGCCGGGGGATCGACGAAGTCGGGGCTCGCAGACTTTTGACTTATGGATTCGGAGCGGAGATTCTGGGGCGGATTCCGGTAGGCGACATTAGTGAGCGCTTGCACACGCTGTTCAAGAATCGTCTGGAGAATATGATCGGGGCCTGACCAGAGGGTAAAGCTGGAGGATTGCGGTGGATGTAAGGGATCTATACCAACAGGTCATACTCGATCATAACCGGAGCCCGCGAAATTTCCGATTCTTGGAATCAGCGAGTCACGAAGCCGAAGGGTTTAACCCCCTGTGTGGAGACAGGGTCAAGGTGTTCGTTGAGATGGAGGGAGATGTTGTGAAGGATGTGGGGTTTCAGGGTTCGGGGTGCGCAATTTCGAAAGCGTCGGCCTCTCTTATGACTGATGCAATCAAGGGTAAAACGGAACCGGAGACGCGGGACCTGTTTCGGAAGTTTCACGAGATGGTTACCGCCACCCCGGATACGCCGGTGGAGCGCAAGGTGCTCGGTAAGCTTGCGGTGTTCGCAGGTGTGCGGGAGTTTCCCGTCCGCGTGAAGTGTGCAAGTTTGTCGTGGCACACGCTCCAAGCTGCGCTAGCGTCGAGCGTCGAGCCTGTTTCGACTGAATAGATCGATGCCTGGCTTGAGGGTGACCGGCGGATGAGTGATGCAGGTTTTGAAAAGGTCGCCGCAGAAGGCGACCTAGCGGATGAAACCCTAATCTCGGTGACGCTGAGCGATGGTTCGGAGATCTGCCTGGCGCGAACGGAAGGAAGCGTTTTTGCATTTGAGGACCAGTGTTCGCACGCCAGCTACCCCCTGTCAGAAGGATCGCTCAGCGGAGGTTACGAAATTGAATGCGCCCTTCACGGAGCCACGTTCGACCTGCGAGACGGATCCCCGACGGGACCTCCTGCCGAGTCTTGCCTCAAGATGTATGAGGTGAAGGTGGAGGGCGGGGCGATCCTCGTGAGGAATGCTGGGGGATGATCCTAACTGACGTCAGGGCAGACTTCCCCATTCTCAGGGAGCATGAGGATGGCCGCCGAGTGATTTATCTGGATTCGGCTGCAAGCTCTCAGAAACCGCGGCAGGTGCTCCAAGCGGTGCGAGACTTCTACGAGCACTCGAACTCCAACGTTCATCGAGGGGCATATGGGTTGGCGGTTCGAGCTACCGAACTGTACGAGGAGGCGCGCGCCAAGGTGGCGTCTTTTCTTGGGGCCTACGATCCGGCCGGAGTTGTGTTCACGCGGGGCACGAGCGAAGCAATCAACCTCGTAGCTGCATCGTGGGGTCGGCAAAATGTTGCCGCAGGCGATACGATCGTCGTCACCGCGTTGGAGCACCACTCCAATCTCGTCCCGTGGCACATCCTGGCCGAAGAGAAGGGTGCCAGAATCCGTATGGTCGAGATTACGGACGACGGTCGTCTTGATCTCGCAGATCTAAGATCCGCGCTCGAACTCCAACCCAAGATCGTGGCCCTTGGGTATGTCTCGAACTCGCTTGGAACAATCAACCCCCTAAGCGAGATAATCCCGATGGTGCATGATGCCGGCGCAGTGGTTCTCGTAGACGGCGCTCAGAGTACGCCGCACATAGCGGTACGTCTGGCACAGTTGGGAGTGGATTTCTACGCCTTTTCCGGACACAAAATGCTTGCGCCGATGGGCATCGGAGCTCTGGTTGCCAGACCCGAACTGCTCGAGCGAATGAAGCCCTACCAGGGAGGTGGTGAGATGATTCGCGAGGTCGGCGACGAAAGTACGACGTACGCGGATATCCCTGCTAAGTTCGAGGCCGGGACCCCCAACGTCGGCGGAGCGGTCGGACTTGCCGCCGCAATTGATTACCTATCGAACCTCGGCATGGACCGTGTGCACCTCCACGAGAAGAAGATTCTGGAGGTGGTGCTCCAACGGCTCTCAGAGGTTCCGGGGGTGCAGCTGTACGGACCGAGTGGTGACCGTGCCGCTGTGGTTTCTTTCACCATGGAGGACATTCATCCTCACGACCTCGCCACGATTCTCGATCAAGAAGGGGTTGCTGTCAGGGCGGGACACCACTGCACCCAGCCGCTCATGCGACGATTAAATGTTACGGCGACCGCACGCGCGTCGTTCTACATCTATAACGACGAAGCTGACGTTGACGTCTTGATTCGGGGACTGGAAAAGGCCAGGGAAATCTTCAGCGTCGCAGTTTGATGCCGGATTTCGTTCTAGGAACCGGCGCTGCGTGCGAGCTCTTGGCTCCTGCACTTCAGAGCTATACTCATTAGCTCGTCGTCCGACAGCCTCCCAACAAGTGCACGCGCGAATCCGTTGGTGCCCCATACCACCATCTTGGAATCGCCATCTCTCACCAGATAGGGCGCCTCACCGTCGGAAACGCGGTGGTCTCTCACGAAGCTGGAGGGTGTGACCAGGTACGTGAGGTCAACGTCCCTGAAGGTGTAGCTGACTGCGGCCGTGTGTAGATCCCCAGCTACTTCTATCCGACCGCCGATCAGCTCGGCGTCCTCAATCTCGGGTATTGTTACCTCGTATCCAACGAGCGAATAAAACCAATCGCGCAGTTCTACTTCGTTTGATGCTAGCTGGAGGCTGGTGGGGGGCGTCAAATCCGGCTCGCTGCGGAATCCAGGTAGCTGAATGAGCAGGAACGCAACCGTAGCTGCCAAGACGGCCAGCGCCGGCGCGCCGTATAGCCGTCGGCGCACCGCCCGCCGCTGTTCGTCAGCAATGGCCGTTCGCACTCGGTCGTGGAGATGCGCCGGAGCCCTCACGTTTGCGGCCATGTTCCTGAGGCGCTCCGCGAGCCTCGAGTCAAATTCATCCATGCAGAGTGCCTTAGTTGGATTGCCCCACGAGTAAGCGTAAGTTGTTGTTTGCCAGTCTACTTGTACTAATGCTATAGCCAGAACCTTAGTTCCCAAGCTAGGGAAAAGGCGGCCGCCTCGGATGTGGCGATCCCGCCATTCGTCCGCTCCGAGCCCACCGAGAGAAGGAGCCAACCAGCCCGAATGAGCTGCTGAACCACGGAAGGCTGAATGGGAAGTTTGAGCTACTACTACTAGTCGAGATGGGATCAGAAAGGCCGTTTCAGTCGAGGATTGCGAACGATGAGCTTTTTGAGCGCGGAGTGCTGCAGTACCGAAGTACCACCCCTCCTGACGCCTCCGCACGGCCCATCGCAGAGTTCGTCCGCGCCGAGGTTCGCGGCTGCTGAGTCGGGCCCTCCGACCTGCTAGCGGGCAAGATTATTGGGGTTGGTTCGGTGGGCCTACTTCAGCTGGTTATCTGGGCAGCTGCCGGAACGCTCTTGCTCGCTGGACCTGGATGGCTCGCTCCAACCGCGGCCACTGCAAACGGCGGCTTGTCGCTTGCGGGGTTGTCACTGGGCACGGAGCTACTCTTCGTCGTCTACTTCTTACTCGGATATTTTCTCTACGCAGGTTTGTTCGCAGCGGTCGCAGCCATTTCGAACTCGGAGTCCGACGCTCGCCAAGCTCAACTACCTG
>JAZFQE010000252.1:0-2373 GCA_036444955.1 Gemmatimonadales bacterium | reverse complement strand
TACCGAGCGCGGTACGGGGACGTGTCCGTAGAAGAATCGCTAGAGATGCTGCGCACCGAAAAAGTCAGCGACGAGCAAGCGAAGACGCTCGCAGATGGATTCGGGGTATTGGTCGAGGTACTGAAGGCGTTGGGGACGCCAGAGGGGGAGCATTAGAACCACCTCCGAATAAGCGGGCGCTGCACTGCGTAGTTGATTCTATACATCCATGTCCTCGCCGGTACGATCAACTCGTGCGTTTCCGCTCCCCATGCTGCTCGCGATTATCTCTTCAAGTATCCGTTATCGCCCCACAACTTGAACTCCTCGCGGAATTTCGAATAGGACGCATACACCTTCCTGAACTGGGCGTTGTCTTCCGATTCTTCCTCAACTACTTCCTGCCAGGCCTTTTCATAGGCTTCCAGGAATTCAGGCGGCCAGTACATGATCTTCACATTGTGCTTGTCACGCATGCGCCGCATCGCCGGCGATTGCATCGCTTCGCCCCGAGCCAGGATGTGGCGAACCATGTCGCCGCAGCTCACCTCTAGAATCGCCTGGTGCTGATCGGACAAGCCGTTCCATAGACCCATGTTGACAAACAGCCCGAGAATGGACGACGGCTGGTGCCAGCCGGGGAAGTAGTAATACTTGGCGACCTGATAGAACCCGAAGCTCTCGTCCATGGCGGGCATCGCGAACTCGGTGGAGTCAATCGTGCCCAGCTGCAGCGCCGGGAAAATATCGCCTCCAGCGAGCAGTTGCGTTGCGACACCCATCTTGTCCATGACCCGCGCACCGAGGCCGAAGAAGCGCATCTTCATGCCTTTGAGATCGTCCAGTGTCTTGATCTCCTTGCGGAACCACCCGGATGCCTCTGGCGGAGTAACGGAACACGGAATATATTTGACGTTGTGCTCCGCGAACATTTCATCCGCGAGTTCGAGCCCGCCTCCGTGGTACATCCATGCCAGATACTCCGGCGCGTCCGGGCCGAACGGCACTGCTGTGAAGAAGTTGAACGTCACGTCGGTACCGGCAAGATATCCTGCAGTTGACCAGGCAGCATCGACCGACCCTTTGGAAACGGACTGGATCGCCTCGAGTGCCGGAACCAGAGCGCCGGGCTCGAACACCTTCAGTTCGAGCGTTCCGCCCGAAACACGTTTGACCTTGTCAGCAAAGGTGACCGCACCTTCGCCGATCAGGGCAAGCGACGTGGGAAACGCCGATGCCATCTTCAGCTGCACATTCTGGGCCGCTGGTGCTGCCGTCGCAGCGTCCGAAGAAACCGCCTGTTGCTGATCGCCGCTGTCACCACAACCGGCGGCGAACACCAACGCGGCCATGCACGCGACACCCTTCGATCGTTCGAAAAACCTCGTCATTCTCTCCTCCTCGTAGGCATAACGCCTTCTTTTGTTTTTGTCCCCATTGCGAGACGGTGCCTGATCACAAACCGTGGTAGCTCGCTACGACCATCTTCTGATGGGGAAGGCGCGGAGCATCTATCTACACCCCTTCGACCCGAACCCTACCATGAGCACAAGCCCTCCGCCATAGAGTGGCTATCCGAACGGGGAGCGCGCGCTCCAGCCCCGCTGTTTGTCGGTGATGACGCCTCGTAAGGAAAGATACTCGCTGACCGATTCGGGGTAATGGTTGAAGTGCTGAAGTCGCTCGAACTAAGTCCAACACAGCAGAGGCATTTCCGAGTCCATTTGATCACGTCTACGGAAACGGTTTACCTGTGAGGACATTGGCAATAAGGCCGTCGTTGCGTCTGCTACGGATAACAATTCCACGCCTCACCAACGATCTCGCCGCATGGTTTATCGGCTGATGTGGATCAGTCGGTGAACGCAGTTGGTTTGTGATCTCTCTGTCAGTCAGTCCAGGAGACTCGCTGAGTAGCTCTACGATTTGTTCTGGCAGTGTTTTCATTTAGCGCCTTGGATTTTTGCGTGAGCCAGTGACCGAGAATACCACCGGCGATTGACCACGCGCTGGCACCTCGATAGATTGCTCCTCGAGGAAAAACGGCGTTTGAATTTCCTTTGCTCGGTGCGATCCCGGTCGAATGTGCTCGTCCGGCTTCCACCAATGTCCAACGGGGATATAGAATTCCATTCTCATGAGTCATTGACAGAGTTTCCCTGCATGGACAATCCGACCACGTTGCTTGTCGCGATCATGTACATAACGATCATTGCGATCGGGCTGGGCAACTTGCTCATGACGCTTTCGGAAATTGTCGGAGGCCAGCGCAAGCCCGGTCCGGATCCCGTGCATGTGAGCTGGATGCTCGTATTGCTCCTGGCCTACCTGAGTTATTTCTGGGAAACGACGGTGATCCTGGCGATCGACGACTGGGAAATCGTGACCTTTGCC
>JAZFQE010000251.1:0-2361 GCA_036444955.1 Gemmatimonadales bacterium | reverse complement strand
ATGATGTTTGCCGTCGGAATCTTCGCCCAAGTCGATGAGGTCTCCAGCCTCTTGGTGGTTTTGCGGCACTCCGCCTGTGCAAACAGATACCGGCGTTGCGCACAAGTATCTGTTTGTGGCCTTGCATTACACAATGGCTTTGTATCACCCCACCTTACTGGCCCGGGCCCAAGAAGGTCGAGTTTGAATCACCGCTGACCAGAGCAGTTCCAGAGTGCGTAAACGGACCATGACCAACTTCCTCGACAAGGAACTGGAAAATGGTGTCGCTATCCACCGCACCAGGCAGTGAGCCCATTCTCACTTCTAGGACCCCCGGTCTCAGCTCGGTCGTGCTTGTAATGCCGGTGATATCCTGGAAAGGATTGCCTTTTTTGGGCGCTCCAGCATGTACGGAAACGAGCATCGCCCCGCTGACGGCATTGCCAGCCTCGGTGACTGCCAGCAGGTAGTGCTTCTTCTCCTCCACCTGAATCACGTCAATGTGGAGCCTCCTCATCAACTCCAGCGTCGTCTGCAGGTTCCCGAGGAGGGCCTTGATATCGGTGTCATGCTGTGCGAGGTCGGTGTCGATGTTCAGGTCGTGCGCCGCGAGGTCGGTATCGATGTTCAGGTCGTGCGCCGCGAGGTCGGTATCGATGTTCGTGTCGTGCGCCGCCAGGTCGTCGTGAACGTGCGAGACGTCTCCGACAAGTCCTAGCGTATTCTCGTACGTAGCTTCGATCTCGGCTCCGTCGATCGCGCCCTGGTGCACGTCGCAGGCCTCCAGCGGAACGGCTGCGATCTTCAGCGCGATTTTCGCAGCCTCCAAAGTCCCGCAGACACCCGCACAAACGAGTCCTGTTGGATCACACCCGGCCACTACACAAGCCCCATCAAGCGTATCGATTGCCTTGTTCAAAGGCCACCATACAGCAACGAAGTTTCCCCAACTACTCGCGTCGCAGCGGCTAGTGCTCGTAGCGCCCGTAATGCCAAAAGCTGCGATCGCGTCGATGATCACGTTCTTGTACGGCCCGGACCCGGGTGGATAGTCGGGCGGGAATGGCGTGGTGAAGGCCCCCGGACTCGAGGCGGAGCGCGTCGGCGGCCCGGCCTCCTGATCCTGCAGCCAGAGGCTGACCACCCGCTCGGTCGATCTCACCAACGCCTCGGGGTCTTGGATTGTGGAGAGCCAGATCTCGACCTGTTCGTCCGAAAGGGCAGCTATCTTGTCCGCAAGATCCAGCCCAGATCCAAACTTCTGCTCCGACGCCAATGCCCAGGAAATTAGCCGTTCCCGGAATTCTCCGGGATCGATCTCATTCGACTGGTCCGTCGCCGCAAGCCCTTGGGTCGAAACAAAAAGGCTGGCAGCAATTGTAAAGATGGCTAACACCGATCCCATCGTAGATTTTGTGGGATTCATTGTTATCTCTCCTTAATTTAGTGTTGTTCACCTGTCAAAGAACCAACGCGGCTCAACGGGCCGCGCGTCTTCAATCTCCGTTCCCTAGCGTTTCACTACCTTGGGTCGCTTCGTAATCATGATCTTTCCTCCACTGAGTTGTTTCCCGGAGCCAACGCTGGCTGCCCATTGCACAGAATTGACTCACTCGACAATCAACATCCATCACCTCCTCTCCAGCGGTACATTTGGCCTAAGTAACCATTGACCGCTTTGGCACGAATCCTGTGGCCAGTACGACCGGGCGGTCCCTCGCCGGACTTGAAACGCACAGTCGAGCCGAGACGCGTATGCGTTTGAGCGGGAAGCCCTTCCCTTCGCTAACTGCGTAATGTACGGTGGTGTGCGAACTTGTCAAGGGTGGGGATAAGGGGGTCCTCCGTGCATCCCGAATACACAATCCCGTCGTGCTCCCAATTGCGTGTTTTGGGGGATTTTTGATTTTCGTTTCCCGTGGCGCGACACGCATGGGGATGCCGGGGGCGAATGACGAGTTGGCGTGGTATGATTCCACGCTACTGCGGGAGATCGGCAGAGATGAAAGAAAAGGCGATGTATACCACGCGCGAGGCCGCCGCCGTGCTCTGCGTCCACATCAAGACGCTGCGGGACTACATCACGGACGGAAAGCTGCGTGCCATTCGGCGCGGCGCCGGCAACTACCTGATCCACAGAAACGATCTGCGGGCGTTCCTCGGACTGGATCCCGACGAAACGCTGACCTTCTCAGTGGGGGACGAACCGTAGGCGCCGGATATGCTCAGCTCAGCTGACCAGCACGGCACTTGCGGTATCAGTTGGCGACGGGTTGGACGCGCCGGTCAGCCCGCCCGAAGAACGAACCCCTCGGAGGAGTCCCGCCGACGCCAGAATCTTAACCGGACCCCGCCCCCGCGCGTTGGGTCCCCTATACT
>JAZFQE010000250.1:0-2746 GCA_036444955.1 Gemmatimonadales bacterium | reverse complement strand
GTCGTCGAGTCGCGCTTCGCCTGCGGTCTGTCGCTGCTCGGGGATTCGGAACGGGATCCACTGCGGACGACGACCCGAGGAGTGGGCGAGCTGATCCAGGAGGCGGAGGGCGCCGGTGCATCCCGCGTGTACGTGGGTTTGGGGGGCAGCGCCACTGCGGACGGGGGAACCGGCATGGCTGGAACGTGGGGCTGGAATTTCCTGGATGAGTCCGGGCAGCGTCTCACCTCCAGTGCCGAGCTCGAGAAACTCCATGCGACGACACCGGGACGTGCTCCCCGCGTGACACTCGTCGGGCTGTGCGACGTCAACAATCCCCTCACCGGTCCTGACGGCGCCGTCATGTATGTGGGGCAGAAGGGTGGGTCCTTAGGCGATGAACTGATTGCGACCCGCGGCCTGTCACGCCTCGCGCAGATCGTTTCCAGCGCCGGTGGCCAAGATTTCCACACAGTACCAGGCTCCGGAGCGGCCGGCGGACTTGGGTTCGGTATTCTGGCGTTCGGTGGGGGGTCACTGGTCTCAGGTGCGTCGTGGGTGCTTGCTGCGAAGGATTTTGACCACGAGCTGGGGAATGCCGACTTGGTGGTGACCGGGGAAGGTTGTTATGACCAAACTTCATTAAGGGGCAAGCTCAGCGGCGAGGTTCTGCGCCGCTGCGCTGATGCGGGCGTTCCCGCGCTGCTCGTGGCTCCCGATGTTCGCCCCGCAGACACTTACGGAAGCACGTTGATCACCGGCGGTGGAGTCTGGGATGCGCGCGAACTATTTCGGCGAACCCGAGACGGTGTGGAGGCTGCACTCCGCTTGCTCGCCTCGTAGAGGCTCTCTATCTTGCCACACTTGCCTCACCGAAAGACAGAGATTCTAGCAGGAGGAGGATGGCTGATACCGCTCTAATGGACAAGATCGTTTCCCTCGCCAAGCGTAGGGGATTCGTCTTTCAGAGCTCCGAGATCTATGGGGGACTCGGCTCAGTGTGGGACTATGGCCAGCTGGGTGTCGAGCTGAAAAGAAACCTCAAGGATCGCTGGTGGCGCTCTATGGTGCGTGAGCGGGAGGACATAGAAGGTCTGGACTCTGCGATACTGATGGATCCACAGGTCTGGGTGGCGTCCGGCCACGTTTCCGGATTTACCGACCCCTTGGTTGACTGTAAGATCTGCAAGAATCGCTTTCGGGCCGATGATCCGCGTATCAAAGGAAATCCCGGCGAGCCGGATGCCCAGTGTCCGGTGTGTGGTAATAAGGGCTCGTTGACTGTTCCCCGGATGTTCAACCTCATGTTCAAGACCTTCATGGGACCCGTCGAGGATGACGCGTCTCAAATCTATCTCCGGCCCGAAACTGCGCAGGGCGTCTACGTGAATTACCTGAACGTACTTCAGTCATCGCGTCAAAAGCTGCCGTTCGGCATCGCACAGATTGGAAAGGCTTTTCGCAATGAGATCACACCCGGCAACTTCATCTTCCGAACGCGCGAATTCGAGCAGATGGAGATGCAGTATTTCGTCCACCCGGGCGAAGACGAGAGGTGGTTCGAATACTGGAAGGAAGAGCGCATGCGCTGGCATCTCGAGCTCGGCGTGAGAAAAGAGAAGTTACAGTTCCATGAGCATGGTCCGGACGAGCTTGCGCACTACGCCAAGACGGCGTTCGATATTGAGTATGAGTTTCCATTTGGGTGGCAGGAGTTCGAAGGCATCCACAACCGCACCGACTTCGATCTAAGCCGTCACAAACAACACTCCGGTAAGAAGCTCGAATACCACGACGTCCAGACTAATGAGAGCTTCATTCCGTTCATCGTCGAGACCTCGCTGGGGGTGGACCGGCTAGCACTGGTCATCCTCGTTGACGCGTATAGGGAGGAGCAAGTCGGAGGAGAGAAGCGCGTCGTGTTGGGACTCAACCCAGCGCTAGCACCGATCAAGGTTGGCGTGTTCCCGCTTGTTAAGAAAGACGGCATGCCCGAGATGGCCCGCAAGCTGTTCGACGATCTCCGCAAACGCCTCGCGGCCTTCTACGACGATTCGGGGGCGATCGGACGGAGGTATCGGAGACAGGATGAAGTGGGCACTCCCTTTTGCGTAACAGTCGACGGGCAGAGCATCGAGGACAACACGGTAACCGTTAGAGATCGCGACACGCTGCTCCAAGATCGTGTTGAGATAGGACAGGTTGCCAGTTACGTAGAAGAGAAGGTCTCTGCGTGAATCTCGAGGAGCTCCAATCTCGCGGTGAAATGATGCAGGAGGAGCTCGGGCGGGAATACTACGAGACTGGTTGTGGCAACAAGAGGAAGGCGAACTTCCAGGACATCTACGATAAGTATGACGATTTGACTGGGGATGAGGCCCTAGGCGTCGTGCGGGCCAGCGGGTCCACGCAGTTAACGGAGTGGGTTGTTGGACTGCGGACTGGCAAGAAAGTGGCACCACTCGACGAAAAGCGACATTCCTGGGAACAGGAAGCTACCGTCAGTATCGCCGGAGCGTGCGTACCCTATCTCAAAGTGCCCATTGAGATCTCCAATTCGTCGGACCGCGAGTACCGTAAGGCTCTGGATACTGCTCGGAGCAGACTTGCCGCCGGCAACCTAACCGACCTGCTACGCGAGCGCTTCCGCGTCGAGCATGAGGAAGTCGAGGCGCTCGATCTCGGAGACTATGTTGCAGCCGTCGGTCGTTTGGCTGATATCGACTTGGATGATCTGGGTCGGCAAGCCGATGCCTTTCTCACGGAG
>JAZFQE010000249.1:0-2637 GCA_036444955.1 Gemmatimonadales bacterium | reverse complement strand
GAGGGGCGAGCTGCCACCGCTGGTAGAGCGGCTGCCGACGCGTCCAAGCGTGGTGTCGTTCAATGCGCCGGGTGGGTTGCCGGGGGAGTACGGCGGCGATCTTCGTCTCCTGATGGGCAGGGCCAAGGATGTGCGCCTGATGGTGGTTTACGGTTATGCGCGGTTGGTGGGATACGACCGGAACTACCGACTGACCCCCGATATCCTCGAGGACGTGGACGTCAAGGAGGGTCGATCATTTACGTTGCGACTGCGCAAGGGCCATCGCTGGTCGGATGGCCACCCGTTCACCTCGGAGGATTTTCGCTACTACTGGGAAGACATCGTCAGCAACGAGGAGCTGTCGCCGTTTGGGCCGCCGAGCGTACTGCTGGTGGGCGGGGTGCGCCCTAAATTCGAGATCATCGACGAGACCACGGTCCGTTATACGTGGTCGAAGCCCAACCCCTTTTTCCTGCCGGCGCTGGCAGGCGCTCGACCGGAGACAATCTACGCGCCAGCCCATTACCTAAAGGACTTCCATGCGGATTACACGGACGTCAAGAAGCTCGAAGCCATGGCTAAGGCTGCGAGTCAACGGAACTGGGTGTCGGTGCACACATCGCGCTTCAGACCGTACAAGAACCTCAACCCGGACCTCCCCACCCTTCAGCCCTGGGTGAACACCACGCCCATACCCTCGCAGCGGTTCGTGTTCTTGCGCAATCCGTACTACCACCGAGTCGATGAGAATGGCAAACAGCTGCCTTACATCGACCGCGTGATTATGAACATCGCCGACGGCAAGCTGATCCCGGCCAAAACAGGTGCGGGAGAAAGCGACCTGCAGGCTCGTCACCTCAGCTTTAGTGACTATACATTTCTCAAGAACAGCGAAAAACGCACGCAGAACAAGGTCCACTTCTGGGACACGACCAAGGGCGCGCACATGGCGTTGTTCCCCAACCTGAATGTGGGGGATCCCGTCTGGCGAAACCTGGTTCGTGACGTTCGATTCCGGCGGGCGCTGTCTCTTGCCATTGACCGCGACGAAATCAACCAGGTGCTTTATCTTGGGTACGCCAAGGAAGGGAACGACACCGTGTTTGCATCCAGCCCCCTGTACAAACCGGCATACCAGACTGCCTGGGCCCAGTTTGACCTTAAGAAGGCCAACGCATTGCTCGACGAGCTGGGATTGACCCAGCGAAACGACCAGGGCATCCGCCTGCTTCCGGACGGTCGACCGATGACGATCATCGTCGAGACGGCGGGCGAGGATGCGCAACAAGTCGACATACTAGAACTCATCACCGACACATGGCACAAGGCTGGTATCAAGTTGTTCACCAAGCCGCTGCAGCGCGAGCTGTTCCGCAACCGCATCTATTCCGGCACGACCCTGGTTTCAGTATGGGGCGGACTGGAAAACGGCTTGTCAACTGCCGACATGAGCCCACGCGAGCTTGCCCCCACCGCTCAGGATCAGCTGCAATGGCCGAAGTGGGGTCAATTCTACGAGACTAGTGGCGAAGCAGGAGAGCCGGTGGATCTGCTGGAGGCCAAGGAATTGTTACGTCTAAACGAGGAGTGGGTGGTGGCGGCCGATAGCAAGAGGCGGGAGGGGATCTGGCACCGTATGCTTGAGATACGTGCCAACCAAACTTTTACCATTGGTATTGTGTCTGGAGTTCCGCAACCGGTCGTGATAAATCGAAGGTTACGAAACTGCCCCGCGAAGGGTGTCTATAACTGGGACCCAGGCGCACACTTTGGCATCTACCGGCCGGATACATTCTGGTTTGCCAAAAGCTGAGATGGGTGACCCGGTCAGCTCCAGAGTGTTCCGGTATTCTATCCGCCAACCTCGCTCGCTAATGCAATGACCATCGCGGGCGAGGTGAGCGTCCAAAGTCAGTTGGGCGCCAGAGAGTGGGCAACGGCTTGCAGCATCCTGTGTTGTGAAAGTCAACTCTGATAGGTTGTCGCATCGACTGCGTCGATAAGACAGGCGACTTTACAATATTATCCCTGATATTGTGACACAATCGCGGCCAATGCCACCGAGGCAAGGCGCGCCTCAGGCGGGTCGGCGCGTGAAGTCAAGATGACCGGTACGCGCGCGCCAACCACAATCCCAGCCGCGGTGGCACTCATCAAGAAGACCATAGACTTATACAGGGTGTTGCCGGTCTCGATGTTCGGAACCAACAACATATCGGCTTGCCCAGCAACCGGGCTATCGATCCCTTTTATGGCGGCGGCCTCTGGCGACATTGCATTGTCAAAAGCGAGTGGCCCGTCGATGAGCGCGTCGCTAACTTGGTCTCGCGCGAGTCGACTGACTTCCGCCGCCGCGACACTCGATGGCACGGATTCGTTTGCCTGTTCCGTCGCCGAGAGGATTGCAACCTTAGGCTTGGTATTGCCCAGCGCGTGTAGCACATCGACCGCGTTTCGAATGATATCGAGCTTGGTTGCCACGTCGGGACTAACATTCACGGCCGCGTCGGTGATCAGTAATGAACCGATGCGCTCGGGGATAGTCATGTGGAATACATGACTAATACGTCGACCTACACGCAACCCGGTGTCACGATTAAACACAGCACGCATGAGCACGTCGGTGTGTACTTGTCCTTTCATCACCGCCGCCGC
>JAZFQE010000248.1:0-2227 GCA_036444955.1 Gemmatimonadales bacterium | reverse complement strand
GTGCTGAGGTTTCCCCGAATTTGACTCCATTCACACTAGGCGTTTCCGGCCTAGGTGCTCAAACAATATAAGTCCCTTGCGTCTACCAATTCCGCCACCCGGGCAGTCTAGGGTTGGCGCGGCCTAGTCTAACGGATTGCCAGGAGGCATGCAGCACATGAAGGAAAATGGAGGCTGGGGTCGGAGGAGTGATACACGGACGTACCGCTTACGAAGCTGATAGACGCAATCGAACCGGCGTCCACGACTTTGCAGAACGATCTCGATCCTCCTCCCGCGGACTGAATACCAGCGATCAAGATCTCAGAGCAAGGTAACCATTCTCTTGGATCATGCTGAATCAACTTGGCTCGGCTCCGAGCGGTAGCAAAGTGGGCGCCACTCACCCGCCGCTTTTACGCCCATAACCGGACGTTCGGGAACGCCTCGGCTGAGAGGCGTGGCGTTTTTCCGCGTCCTACTCGAGTCAATTCTATTAACCCGGCAAATAAAGATGGAGGCGTGTAGGATTGATTGGCGTACCATCCGGGGATGGGAAAAACAGATGTAATAAGGACGGGCGTGCGTAGTGACAGCTAGCACAGTCGGAGCGATGTCCCCGGGGCCAAACACCGGTGATTCGTTGACCGCCAACCGTTTTTCGATCAACATGATTTCCACGGTGACGAACCAAGGCAAGGTGCGCTTCATGATCTACAAGGAAGCGATTAATCCCAAAGTTCTGATCCGGTTCCTACAACGTTTGATCCAGGGCGCTGGGCGAAAGATCTTCCTGATCCTGGACAATCTACGAGTGCACCACGCGATCCGGGCCAAGGAGCGGTTGTCTGAAAGGTCTTCTTCCTCCCGGCGTACTCGCCGGAGCTGAAGCCGGACCAATATCTGAACTGTGGGAGTTCATTGCCAGTGCACCTGCCAGGAACACGAAAGGCTTGAAGCAGCGAGTGAAGCCTCACATGGTGAAAGATTGAAGTCCGTAAAGTCGAGCGAACCTTGAAGATCTTGATGTTCAGCTACGAGTTTCCTCCCATTGGAGGAGGCGCGAGTCGTGTGGTCGAAGGGCTATGCCGCAACCTGGTACGCTCAGGTGATGAGGTTGATCTGCTTACGATGCGGTTCGATGGGTTGCCGCGCGAGGAACACATTGACGGCCTGCACGTACACCGCGTCCCCTGTATACGCAGGAGAAAACATTACTGTACGGTTCCAGAGGTGGCGACATATCTAGCGATGGCCTTCGGCACCGAAGTGCGCCAGGCGATCCAGCGACGGCCGGATCTCGTCCACGCACACTTTATATTTCCCGACGGGCTACTCGCCTGGTGCGTGGCGGCGGTGGTGGGCGTCCCGTTCGTGATCACGGCGCACGGCACAGATGTTCCCGGCTACGATCCAAAACGCGTCCAGCTGACCCACAAGCTCTTGGCACCGCTCTGGCGCCGCGTGGTAGGGAGTGCGGCCGAGATTGTTTGCCCTAGCGATTCGCTCCTGCAATTGACCGCGGAGCATGGTCCCGGGGCGCGGCTCTCCGTAATTCCCAACGGAGTCGATCCCGACCGCTTCCGATTGGTACCGAAGCAACCGCGCATCCTCGTCGTCACACGGCTGCTCGAGCGCAAGGGTATCCAGTTTCTGATCCAGGCGCTCCAGCAGATCTCGCTCGACTGGGAGGTTAATATCGTTGGTGACGGCCCCTACCTGCCCGCGCTTCTCAAGCTTGCCCGCACCACGAAGACTCCGGTGCGGTTCCGTGGCTGGATGGACAATGACTCCACGGAGCTGCGGGAACTGTACGAGACCTCAAGTGTCTTCGTGCTGCCTTCCGAGTCCGAGAACTTTCCGATCTGCCTGCTTGAAGCGATGGCGGCGAGCCACTCGATCATCACCACCCGTGACACCGGCTGTGCCGAGGTAGTGGGATCCGCGGCATGGCTTGTCGACCCACGTGATCCCGAGGGGATCCAGGACGCGCTACTCACGCTCACTAACGACGCTGGCCGTCGGAACGCGCTGGGACAAAAGGCGCGCAACAGGGTCCAGAATAATTTCAGCTGGTCGGCCGTAGCGCAGCAGTACCGCGCCCTCTATCGCCGTCATGTGGACGTGGGCAGTTGAGGAGCTCGTGGTGAGGGTCTGCCTAATCTCCAACCAGATTGCGGCCTGGGGAAAAATAGGTGGCTTTGGCACAGCGACTCGCGCCCTGGGCCACGGACTGGTCAAGCGTGGA
>JAZFQE010000247.1:0-2700 GCA_036444955.1 Gemmatimonadales bacterium | reverse complement strand
CGGCATCCAATGTGGAGAGAAGGAAGCGACGGTGACCGGTGAAACTTTCTCTGGCAAGTCGTTTTTCGCGACTGATTCTATTACCACCGTGGGCTGCGGCAAGAAGAGGCGCAGATGGTTCTGGCATTAGCCTGCGGTTAAGAGACAACTCGAGCTCAGGAGACTAGCAATGGCCTATATCTTTCATCAGGACGACCTTCCCAAGTTACTGTCGGTCGTTCCCGGGCGTGAGCGCATATTCTTCGTCAACAAGGAACTCACCGATATGGACGATATGCTCGCGGGCGTCATGTACTACGAGAAAGATGCTGCATCTCCTTATCACCTGCACGAGAACTGCGAACATTTCTATTTCATCTTTGATGGTGAAGCTACATTCGAGTCGGAAGACGGCATAGAGGATCTGAACCCGGGAAGCCTCGTATTCATCCCGGCAGAAGAAAAACACCGGCTTCGAGCCAAGACACCTCTGTTCTATTTTGAGTTCCAAGCTCCGAACCGGTTCAAGACGACGATCCTGGACGGGACCGACGATGACCTGTTGTGGGAGCGAGTGGACGGCAACGTCTGGGTGCAAAGCTAATAATCACTGAGGAAAACGACAATGTCTGTGACCATTATCGATACGACTCAATGCGCGCGGTCTGCACTCGGCAACGGCCACGGCGATGTTGCTGATATCATCGGCGAGGACCTTTGCGGAGCCGAGGACGTTACTGGAGTGCTGCGCTGGATCGACGAAGGCCAGCGCTTCGATGCCGAGTCATTGGCCGACACACACCAACTCATCTACATGATAGAAGGTGACGGTGTCATCGAGTTGGAAGGAGAAAAATATCCCGTCAAGCAAGGTGCGGGCGTTTATCTCGGTCCGGCGGAGACCGCCGCCATCAGCCACGACGGCGGTGTCCCACTGAAACTGCTGCACCTCGTCGTGCCGATAAAATCCTAGGCTGGCTCCCCGGCCTCCGCCGCAACGAGCATCTTGCGTGCGACCGATATAAAGCCCAGTGCCGTTATCGGCATGATCACAGCGTAGAGCAAGGAAGTGATCGCGAACGCCGGGTTATCGAGAAGCGTTAGCGTGACGAGCAGCGCTAGAGAAATATTCTGCACGCCTATTTCGTACGTGATCGTAACCGCCTGAATCGTCGTCAACCGGAATACCCTGGCCAGTCCGAATCCCATGCCCATGGACAGTAGGTTCAAGGCGATCACCAGCAATCCAGCTCCAACCGCGTTCTCTATGACTACCTCATAGCTCGAGGCAGCGGCAGCCACAATCAACAATATCAGGACGATTATGGCGACACGTCGGACCGTCTCGACCATTCTTAACGCAAGAACCGGCCAGAGCGCCCGGAATATCATGCCCCCGGAAATCGGAACGACAGTAAACATTGCGAGTGTTCTGAGCATTCCGAGGACCGGGAGGTCCGGAATACTTCCTTCTTGATAAAATACCAACAGCGCGACGTAGGTCAGCAGCGGGATCGTGAGAACGGTGACGAAGCTCACCACCGCCGTCAGTGTAACGGAGAGCGCGACATCGGCTCTGACTGCGAAGACGTAGGCATTCGAAGTTACGCCGCCTGGGCAGGCAGCGAGAATAATGGCGCCCACGGCAACGGCGGGTGATGGGGCCAGGAAGTAAGCAAGCACGAACGCAAGGAGTGGCAGAAGAATCAGTTGCCCTGTGATTCCGATGGCGGCGGCTTTCGGGAAGACGACCACGCGTTTGAGATCGGCTAGTGTCAGTGAGAGGCCCAGCCCGAGCATGACCAGGATCAGTACGGCTGGAATGAGAACGGTGTACAAGATACTTACGAGATCCATGTCGACGCCCTTTGTGTTTGTTGATTAGCAGGCTTACTGCGGACTTGATCTTACTTGTCAGCCCTTACTTTTTCTCAGGAGGCAGCTCCCCTCCATCCTGTATAAGCTAATATAGCGCGTCCGGGATACAAAGATCCGTTTATTGCAGGCTCAACTGATGTTCGACAAGTTAAGGCCCTTGATGGTTATCGTGCTCGCCCTGAGCCTGACCCCGTTATTGGTCAACGACGCGGATGCGCAAGTAATGCGGGTAACGCTGCTGGGAACCGGATCGCCTTCGCCACGGCCAGATCGCTATGGGGCCGCGACGCTGGTAGAAGCGGGTTCGAAGAAACTGTTGTTCGATGCGGGTCGAGGGGCCAGCCTCAGGATCTGGCAACTGCGTATTCCGCTACGCGAAATCGACGCGGTGTTCGTAACCCATTTCCACCATGATCACATCAGCGGGTTGGCTGATCTATGGCTCACCGGCTGGCTCCCTCCGCCATTCGGTCAAAGACAACAAGCTCTCAAGGTCTTGGGCCCGACGGGTATTAGAGATATCACTCAAGGCCTGCAGGACGCCTACGCGCGAGATATCGACATACGTGTCGTGGATGAGGGGCTGCCGAGAGCAGGCGCGACGTTCGATGTGACCGAATTCTCAGGCCCGGGCTCGATCTACGATCAGGACGGTGTCAGGGTGACCGCATTTCCCGTCAACCACGGCGAGCTAATCAAGCCTGCATTCGGCTATCGCGTAGACTTCGCGGGTCGCTCCGTTCTAATCAGCGGCGACACGAAGTTTGATGAAAATCTTATCGAAGCGGGTAGGGGCGTGGATGTCGTGATCCACGAGGTCGTGGCTGCGAGCGACGAATTGTT
>JAZFQE010000246.1:0-3199 GCA_036444955.1 Gemmatimonadales bacterium | reverse complement strand
CTTGTGGAACGCGGGGGTGACTTTGTTCACCAGGCGAACAAACTCCTGCTCCGTGACCCAAGCATCGTTGATCGTGATCCGCTCGCGGATGTCCAGTACATGTGGTGAGCTGTACACGCCGACGTTGAGCTCACAACCCTGGAGCATGTTGCTGAGCATGGCCGCGGTAGAGCCCTTACCCTTCGTTCCCGCAATGTGCACAGTCCGTAGTGTCTTGTGCGGGTTGCCGACCGTGCTGAGCAGCCGATTCATTCGGGCAAGATTGAATTTGGTGTGGTTGTAACGGACGCGCCCCAGTCGCTCGTAATCAGTAGCGCTGGTCAGGAAATTCAGTGCGGAACGGTAGGTGCGGAAGCTCCCACTTCTGCGGGCCGCCGGTTTCCGCGGTCGGTCGGGGACCTTCATTCTGCTCATATGAAGACCCTAGCAAAACTGATGCTGGATTTCAAGGTGCCGACCTGACTTGTGAAATGTTACGAAAGACTTAAGATCATGTGTGGCAACAATTACGCGTGAACTCAACGAACATAATTCGCATGGAATTTTTGCATCGGTGTCTGTTTTCCGCTGCTGGATCCCACCTTTAACAGCAAGTTCTCAGATTGCTCGCGCAGTCCTTCAGATTGTGCTCTTCCTGGCTGGATGTGATCTGGGCACTGCTCCATGAAGATAAGGGATTCCGCGACGTTGATCCCAAACGGAGGATTGCCTCAACCAGGATTGGGCGGTCTATTCCTTGTTGGCGAGGTCTCAACCGATTTCGCGTGTTTCCGCTTCCATGCATGATCCTTCCGGCGGACGGCTTGGGTACGGGACTGAGGATCCTGCACGCAGCGATGCTCTCAGGCTGCCTGCAGAATGCTACCGATTGCCGATGGGAACAAGAACACAGGTCGTTGCCTATGAGATTCTGTGGGACCATCCTCCATTAGGCTGCCACCGACATTCGAGCCTGATTCCTGTGCCGCCCGAAGAACAACTCACCCGTCGGGCCTGTAGCTGCGACCTTGTTATTGAGTGCCTAGGATGTGAGTGATGCGCCATATTGCGTAGGCCATTCTTAGATCGCTTTAAGGTCAATTCGGGGGGCACCATCACTGACTAGGGCGTCTCCGCCGCGAGCACAACTGGATCAACTACTGTGTCGGCGCCGGCGGTCACCTCGACATCGAATACCGTTTCGGCGGTGAAGCCCACCAAAGAATACACGACTGAATAGGTTCCGGACTCCAGTCCGTTGAGCACGTATGAACCGTCCTCGGCGGTCGCAGTGGTCGTGACCCCTACATCTCCCAGGAAGGCGGATACGGCTACACCTGCGAGTGGAGCATCCAACTCATCAACTACTTCCCCGGACGCTGTACCGGTCAGTTCCAGTTCGGTGATGCGGAGCGCCAGCGACGGCTTGAACAGAAAGCTCTCAATCTGGGAAGCGTCGTTGACGTCACCGCCGGGAATGGGCACGAACGCCTTGCTCACATCCACATCCAGTAGAAGAGTCGTCGTCTCGGCGCCCGTGATGGTGAAGTCGAAGCTCAGCTTGATGCCAGTCTGCTCACCGCTGGGCACAGTCAGTTCAAACTCGCGCCCGTCGGCCAGAACCACGTGCCCGGAAGAGACGATGAATCGAATCTGGGAGTAGCTGCTGGCGGTCAGGCTCGCACTTGCTAGTGGTGCCGTCAAACCGTTCTGAAGGTCGAGCAGATTGAAGCTCACTTCCTCATCGAGGATCGTGACGAACGCGCCGTCCCCGTCGTCTGAATCGCCTTCCCCCGCGTCGGCGGTCTCGTCATCTGCGTCGTCGCCGTTGGCGTTGCCATTAGTGTCACCATTCTCATTCTCGTTGTCGTTGTCATTCTCGTTGTCGTCGTCCGTAGCCTGGGCGGAGCCGGCGTCACCATTGTCATTCTCATTTGCATTGTCATTGTCACTGGTATCCGACCCGTCATCATCGCTGTTGTCATTCTCGTTGTCGCCACCCTCACCGCCATTCTCGTTGTCGCCGCCGTCGGAATCGACTTCTGCATCGGCCATGTCGCCATCGGTGGACGAGTCCTGGCGGACTTCGATACGCGTGATCGTCACGCTTGCTTCGGTGACCAAAGAGAAAGGAAACGGTTCATCGGTGATGAGCACTTGCAGCGTGCCGGTTCCTCCACCGCCTGAAAACAAGTCACAGCCGCTCGGCAAGAGCATTATTGCAACTGCGCCACAGAGGCACGCCAAACCGAGAATCACTTTCCGAGATTTAACCATGTTTGTGACCTCCCACATGTATTTTCGTCAACTCATATGGTCATCGTAATAACAGGGGATTACGCGCCAAGAAAAAAACATCGGGGATCGGGGGCTGCCGTCGCGGATGCCTGGGGGGTCTGACGTGGGCGTTCGATGCGAGATTGGAGTTTACGCAGCGGAAATGAAGTCATCTACGGTGCCGTGGATCTCCAGGATCTTGTCGAGTCGAGTAACGCGGTTGGAATCACGAAGGCGCCGATCCACACTGACAAGAACCACACGCCGGCCGTCAATCTGGAAGCTCTTGCTCAATTGCACGAGCGAGCCGAGGGCGACGCTGGGTGCGAACTTGACCCGGCTGAGGTCCAACACGATCGGCTTCTTCGGATACTGCCCAGCAGCGGTATATACTTCGTCTATGAGCGCCCGCGTCGAGATATCGTTCAGCGTGCGTTTGCAGACTTCGATGAGCAGCACTTTGTCGTGCGGCTTGACTTCCGTGACCGAGCTATCTGACATATGCTTTCTCGATGGCCTATTTGGAGATAGGATACGACTATCATAACGGATTTTGGTCCGAGATGCACGGTCTCTCACTCATGGCTTTTTCGAGGCTACAATGCCGGTCGCGGGGGATTCGGGAATGTCCGAACGTGTTGCCTGGACGGATCGTACGTTCAATTTCGACTTCCCAGTCGGTCTGTACCGGGAGATCGCGGAGCGGCTGCGGGGTACGCCCGTCCGGGTCCGGGAACTGATCCGCTCCGTGCCCGCGGATCGTCTCACAGCCCGCCCGGACGAAGGCTGGTCGATCCAGCAGAACGTCGGCCACTTGCTGGACCTGGAGTCGCTGGTGATGACTCGACTGGATGAGTATGACGCCGGTGCCGAAGTGCTCCACGCGGCGGACATGAGTAATCAGAAGACCAACCACGCAGGCCACAACGATAAGCCGATAGAG
>JAZFQE010000245.1:0-3700 GCA_036444955.1 Gemmatimonadales bacterium | reverse complement strand
CTGCCCACGGCCTGGTCCGGAACCGCGCTTCCTGGCTCAGTGGCGACAGGCGGATTGAAATACTGGAGCGCACTTCATCCCTCATGCAGCAGCGCCGGCGTGAACTCGCCACTGAAGCTGCGCGGGAGGGTGGAAAACCGCTAATGGATTCCCTTGTGGAAGTGGACCGCGCGATCGATGGCGTGAAGATCTGCGTCGAGAACTTACGCACTCAGGCTGGATCCGTGATTCCGATGGGATTGAGCGACGCGTCCGCCGGCCGGCTGGCGTTCACTCAGCACGAACCCGTCGGTCCGGTGCTCGCGTTCAGCGCCTTCAACCATCCCCTAAACCTCATCGTACACCAGGTGGCTCCGGCCGTCGCCGCCGGCTGTCCGGTCATCGTCAAACCTGCGGAGGTGACGCCCCTGTCCTGTATGCGCTTCGTTGAGATTCTTCGGGAAGCAGGGTTGCCCCAGGAATGGTGTCAAGCGCTGGTCACACAGGATCATGACATCGCGGCTTCGCTGGCCTGCGACCCGCGTGTTGCGTTCTTCAGTTTTATCGGCAGCGCACGTGTGGGTTGGATGCTACGCTCGCGGCTGGCGCCCGGTACGCGGTGTACGCTGGAACACGGTGGCGCAGCGCCGGTCATCATGGCAGCCGATGCGGACCTGGACGCCGCCGTTCCGCTTATCACCAAAGGAGGCTTCTATCACGCTGGTCAAGTGTGTGTCTCCGTCCAGCGCGTGTTCGCTCACCGCAGTATCGCTCGAGCAGTGGCCGCAAAGCTGGCCACTGCGGCTGAGGCACTCAAAGTAGGTGATCCCACTGTGAGCGATACGGAAGTTGGTCCCCTGATCCGGATAGACGAGGTCCGTCGCGTGGACGAATGGGTCACCGAGGCCGTGGACAATGGGGCTCGGCTACTGAGCGGCGGTCGCGCGATTTATAGCAGTTGTTACGCGCCGACCGTGCTGTTCGATCCTCCGGTCGACTCGCGGGTAAGTAATTCGGAGATTTTCGCACCCGTGCTTTGCGTGTACACGTTCGACGATCTTGACGAAGCGATTGCCCGAGCGAACAGTTTGCCCTTTGCCTTCCAGGCTGCTGTTTTCACACGTGATCTAGACACAGCACTGCGGGCAGCGACGCGCCTGGATGCGGCCGCGGTCATGGTTAACGATCATACCGCCTTTCGGGTCGACTGGATGCCCTTTGCTGGCTTGCGGGAATCAGGATTAGGCGTCGGCGGAATTCCCTACACGATGAAGGACATGCAGATCGAGAAGATGGTCGTGATCCGTTCGGCAGAACTGTGAGCTTGAACGACAGTGGGTTGACGAGTGGCAACAACTCGCCGACGTGCCCGAGGAGGAACTTGAGACCGAAACTCAGAATCGAAGGCCACCAAAAGGGTCGCCACTGAGGGCCACGGTTTTGATCGTGAGCGTACCGCCCGCTGCCGTTTCACTGCCACAGAGACACAGGTCTCCATAGGCAACCGCAAAGGCAAAAGAGCTCGGCAGCTGTTCTGAAACCAAACCGGGGACTAAAAACGCCAGACCTAAATGCCGAAATGCGTGGGGGAAGATCAGCACGATCAATGCCAAGTGGATTGGTTTCTCTGCGAGCCACGGTACCACGAACCACTTCGCGATGAGAGCGAACACAGTAAGGCTCAGGACAAGCTGCAGACCAAAAACTGCTAGAGTATCCATAGGGCTACCCCCAATAGACAATCTTGCCTTTTTCGAAAGGCACTTGTTGCAGTGTGACACCCCTTACCATAGCTCAGGTGCTCGCTGCAACTTAAAGTTCGGGACTTTCGCATCTCTCGTTGAGTCTGCGACGGGAGTTCGGGGACACAACAGGGACACAACAGCGATTACTAAGACGGCGGTCAGCGAAACGATCCTAATTGCGTTGCTGTCGCTCCCGGGCTTCGATTTTTTCCTTTTCTGGCGTAGAAAGATCAAGCGACGATCACACGCGCCGCTCCGACTCTGCAATTGGGATGTCATTAGCACTCATGTCGCGGCGACTCATGAGCCCATCGTCATCGAACTCCCAATGTTCATTACCATGCGTTCGGAACCACTGCCCCGTGTCGGCATCGCGCCATTCGTACTCAAAACGTACCGAGATCCGATTGGCTGTGTATGCCCATAGTTCTTTCATCAGTTTATAATCAAGCTCTTTGGCCCACTTCCGCCGCAGAAAGGCCTTGATCGCTTCGCGCCCTGTGAAGAACTCGGTTCTGTTCCGCCAATGCGAATCAACGGTGTATGCCAGCGCCACACGCTCGGGATCACGGCTGTTCCATGCATCCTCAGCCGCTTGTACCTTCGAGCGAGCTCTCTCTTCTGTAAATGGTGGCTTCAGGCTAGACGGCATGGTACTTGGCCTGATGGAAGGCCCCGAACTTTTGATCAAATCCTATGCACTCGGTAAAGCCTCGAGACGAGCAACCTGAGCAAGGAAAATTTGATCACTCGTTCTCTACTTGTGCGTCAGTCTCATCAGGCTACGATCCACCCATGGCCTGCACAGCCTCCTCAGTCGTCACAACGTGGTTGGCCAAAAATCCGTAGTTGACGAGTGCGGATGCGTAGCCGTCGCCCAGCTCAGGCGTCTTGGCCCCGGCAGTCGCGTCCTTGACTACAGCCACCTCGAAGCCTTGCTCCAGCAGCTCTCTCATGTGGCTCTCTACGCAAAGATTCGCTGACATGCCACCGAGAAACACCTTGTCGATACCCCGCTTGCGCAGCTGCAGAACGAGGTCGTTGGTTTCCGGCCCGTAGACTTTGTGTGGACTCACGACCACCGTCTTTCCGTCCCGGATGTATCGCTTGTAACGCTCCAGCCAATCGGCACCTGATCCCTCGAAGCCATCCAAGTTCAGGGCATCCTTGCGGTCGAACATCTTGATGTCGTGCATCGCTTTTTCGAGTGTTCCCTCGAACTTCCACCCATGGTCCGTCGGGTAGTAGTAGTGGGGCGAGATGAAAACGGGAATCCCATACTCCTTGGCCGCCATGAAGAGGGCCTCGATGTGCTCGACGGTGCGATTCTCGGTGACGCTCTCGCCAACCATTCCCCAAGTGACGCCTTCCGGGCTCAGAAAGTCGTTCTGTGGGTCGGTGATGACCAACGCGGTGTCGTCCGAGTTTGCTTTCATTTTCGTTTCTCCTCTCTTATGAGTTGCTGCTCGATGGTACCGAAAGTGTAAGACTTTCGCATTCCTCGTCAAGACTCCCCCGAGAGCTCGGGGGAACCGGTGAATTCCGCTATGTGGGCTCGAATTCTTCCAGCGACTGTGGCTTTGACCGCCAATTTGGCCTCGCGGAGGCGGTCGACTCGCTCCCGTAGCGTGCTCATGCAGCCCTCACCTTGCGCGCGGCGGACGCGTGAGTGGGGAAGTCGGTGTAGCCCGCGGACGTCGGCTCGCCGGAGTACCAGGTGGCGGGGTCGGCGAGCGGAGCGAGAGGCCACCCGTTGCGGTAACGCTCCACCAGATCCGGGTTGGCGAGGAAGGGGCGGCCGATGGCGATCAGATCCGCCGCGCCGCGGACGATGGCCGCCTCAGCGCTCTCGGCGTTGTAGCCGCTGTTGCCCATCAGCGGGCCGCGAAACACGGCCCGGAACTCCTCGAGAGTCATGGGCTCACCAAGCTGGTGGGAGCCGAACGCGAGACCGTCCATGACGTGGAGATACGCCA
>JAZFQE010000244.1:0-6192 GCA_036444955.1 Gemmatimonadales bacterium | reverse complement strand
CACCGAAGTAGTCGGACGGCACGTAACTATCCGCCGCTCTTCCTTCTAGCTCGTGGAGAATCTGTAGAGCTTCGTCGCGTCTGCCGGATTGAGCATACGCCCACCCCAAGTAAGCCACCATACCAGGATGACGGTCGGAGCGGTCAAGACCACGTTGCAACGCAGCTATCGCCTGTTTCTTCATCCCGCGGTTCATGTAAGCCTGCCCCAAAAACCAATTCAGGAATACGTAATCTGGATCTAGTTCAATCGTTTTTCGAAACACTTCAATCGCGATCCGATGATCGCGATTGAAGTAGCTGATCCACCCCAGCCCGGCGTTGATTGTGAGTGAAAGCGGATCGAGATCATGGGCACGGCTAATCATGGTAAATGCCTCATCTAGGCGCCCTATTGCCGCGAGAAGCTCAGCGTATCCGTGCAGCGCCACCGCGTCATCCGGGTTGAGCTCCAATGCGCGCTTGAAAGCGCTTTCTGCACCTGCCCAATCCCAATCATAGTAGAATTTCACAACGCCTTGAGATGTGTATGCCTCTGGGAGGGTTGCGTCAATTTCCAACGCCTTGGCAACCGCAGCAGTGGCCTTGGGGAATGCTTCGTTTGGCGGAACGTATCGGTACCAAGCCAGAAGGTAATGGGAGTCTGCGAGCCCGGTATACGCAAGAGCGTAGTCTGGAGCCTGCTCGATCGCCTCGCTGAAGTAGTCAATTCCTTTGGCAAGACCATCCCGCGTCCGCGTCTTTTCGACATACCTTCCCTTCAAATAAAGTTCGTAGGCCCCAATATCATCGATGTAGCGTTTGGCGAGCCGTGTCTCGGTTGCATCTCCCAGTTTGAACTTCAAAGTTTCGACAATTGCCCCCGCAATCTCGTCTTGGATATCGAACACGTCGCTCATTTCCCGATCGTAGCGCTCCGACCAGAGATGGTAGCCATCAGCTATATCTATGAGTTGGGCGGTGATCCGGAGCCGATTTCCGGCCCTGCGCACGCTCCCTTCAAGTACCGAATTGACATTGAGGCGCTGTCCGATCGTTCGTATGTCTACACTCTGCCCCTTGAATGCAAACGCAGACGTCCGCGACACGACTCGCAGGCCCTCTATGGTCGTCAAAGCGTTAATGATCTCCTCCGTCATCCCGTCACTCAGATATTCATCGTCCGCACTCTCACTCATGTTGGCAAAGGGAAGCACCGCGATGGATCTAATGGCGGAGTGACTTGGTTCCAGTTCCGTTGCAGCTAGCGCCTCAGCAAACTCAGCGGGAGTGGCAAACCGATCCGAAGGCACCTTTGCCAGGGCCCTGGACACGGCGTACGCGACAGTGCTGCTTATGTCCGGCCGCACCGTTACCAGGGGCGGTACCGGATCCATCATGTGGCGCGCCATCACCGCCCTACCTTCAGATCCGGTAAACGGCGCATGTCCGGCTAACATTTCGTAAAGCACGCACGCCAAGCTGTAGAGGTCGCTCCTCCCGTCGAGCTCCCTATCCGCGCTTGCTTGCTCCGGACTCATATACTCTGGTGTGCCCAGATAGATTCCCATCTCGGTAATTCGGTCGCCGCCGGCAGCGCTCACCGCGAGCGCAATTCCAAAGTCAGCAATCACCGGCTCATTTTCGTGCATCAGAATGTTCTCAGGCTTAACATCCCGGTGGATGACCCCCTGTCGGTGAGCGTACTCTAGAGCGTGAGCCACCTCTCGGGTGATGCTAACAGCCTTCTCAATGGAAAGTTGTCTCTCGATCTCCATTAGCTCGCGCAGCGATTTTCCCTTGAAATAGGGCATCACGTAGTAGAGGAAACCGTCAGACTCGCCCGAGTCGATGAGCATCATGATGTGGGGATGTTGTAGTTGCGATGCAATCTGGATCTCGCGCAGGAACCGCTGTTTGGCTATAGCCGCCGCAAGTTCAGGGTGCAGTACCTTCACCGCCACCTTGCGATCGTGCTTCAGATCGTCTGCTTGATAGACCGTGGCCATCCCACCGCTTCCAACCTTGTGCTCGATGGAGTAGCGGTCGGCCAGAACTTTGCCGGTGAGTTCGTCGGAGCTAATCATTCCCGCAAATGTTAAGATACGTTACGGTAGCCCACGACGCGAACGAGGTTAACACCGTTGTCGGTGATGAGTATCGGGCGAACCACAATAGGGTCGGCCAAAAAAAGGAATCGTTAGAAGACGTCCGCCCTAACCCACCAGCTACTGTCCGGAAAACGCTCCTTCAACTCGTGCCAATTTCGTTTCAAGTGATTCTTGTCGTTGCCATCCCGCCGAAAGGCAGCGATGCCGGCCCAATAGAGGGCTTCCGGTGCAACCCCACTCGAGCTGGACGATTCTACTGCGCTACGGAAATGTTCACATGCCTGTGAGTATCTTCGATAGAGCAGAGCAACCTTGCCCAGCGCTATCCGCGATTCCGCGATGAACTCGGCGGGCGGAAGAAAGCCGACAGTTCGTCGAATCTCGGTACCACGATGGTCCAAATACAAAAGTCCTGGCTCCCAAAGCAGGCGATACTTGGCCAGGAGACGACGCCCTCCGTCGCCGGGCTCCTTCACGTTCACCTTCATTGAAACGAAGTTCTCGCTGAGGAAGCTTATTACATCGGGATTGGGATACGTCACGGCACCCATCGCGCGGCAGCCGAGTCAGCCGGGTTCCCAAAAATCTAGGAAGAGCGGTTTCCGGGTTCGGCCTGCCTCCTCGAGCGCGCCTTGAAACGTACTGAGCCAGAAGATCTCACTAGCAGATCCAGTTCGTTTCATTACACCCGGATTTCAGTCCTGAAAACCGTTACAACGTCGCCACCGACACTGACCTTTACGGGCTCGCCACCTTTTATGAAGACCTCTACGTAAGCAGTTCCACGCCGTCCCATGGCGCGTCCTTGCGTGGACGAGAACTTGAAGCACTCGTCGTCGTGCTGCACGAGCTCGTGACGGACGAGATACGCTCCCAAAGGGCCGTTGCCATTTCCGGTGACCGGGTCCTCAGGGATGCCAATTTGTGGCGCAAACATGCGGCACTCTGTGAGCGAGCCATCAATCTCGGAAGCGGAAGTGAACACGAAATACCCGCGGCATCCCACATCGTCCGCCAATCTTCTCAAGGCTGCCAGGTCAGGCTCGAGCTTGTTCAGCGTAACGGCCGAATTCACTCCTACAATGAGTTTTGCATGCCCCGTCGACACCACCTGAATAGGGCAGCGGTCATCCACGTCTGAGTTTTTCAGTCCCAGGGCTCGCAACACCGGGTCGGTTAGCGACGGATCGAGTTCGGGGTAGAATTCGATGCGTTCTTGTGTCATTACAACCCGGTAGCCGGATTCGTTTCTCAGGACGTCAACCGGCGTGACCCCTGCGCCGCTTTTCTGCAGCACCCGCACAGTACCGAGATCAAGCTCGAGCGCGCGGGCATACTGAGCACCCAGAGTTGCGTGTCCGCACATCGGGACCTCGGTCTCAGGCGTGAAGAAGCGTACATAGACATCGTGATCGTCCCCCTCCCCCTCCCCCTCCGGTGGGAAGATGAATGCCGTCTCCGAGTTCTTGAGCTCAGCGGCAATGCTCTGCATCTGTTTGCCCGTCAGGCCGCGGGCGTCAGTCACAACACCAGCCGCGTTACCGGCAAAGGGTTCAGTGGTAAAGACGTCAACCTGATACAGCGTGTAGGGACGCATCAAACCGGTACGGTTCGTGCCCCCATGAAGCGCTGTAGCTGTGCTTTAACCGTCGGCCATTCGGAATCAACGACACTATAAAGCACGCTGTCACGTACATGCCCATCCCAAAGCAATTTGTCTTTCCGAAGCACGCCCTCAAGCGTCGCTCCCAGGCGCACGATTGCATTTTGTGAACGCACGTTGCGACCGTCTGTCTGGAACTGAACCCGGCCGGCCCCCAACTCCTCGAAGGCGTGGGACAAGAGCAGATACTTCGACTCGGTATTCACCGCTGTACGCTGGTAGCGCGTCCCGAGCCACGTCCACCCTATCTCCAGGGCCCGGTGAGCTCTCCGGATATCGAGGTACCGGGTCGATCCGACTGCCTTGCCGCTTGAGCAATCCACAATCGCAAACGGTAGCTGCGTTCCATCGGCGGCCGACTCGAGCGCCTCGGCTACCAGCTCGCGACTGTCGCTCACGCTCGCAAGCGGCGGCCTCGGCATGTAACGCCAGATGGCCTCGTCGCCACCTACCTCAAACAGGTCTGCCGCGTGGCGCTCTGCGAGCGGCTCAAGGATAACGTGCGCGCCGCGCAGAGTTACCGGCTTGGGATCAAATGCGTGCACCGGTTTCATCAGATTCGCTCAAACTCGGTCACGGTTCGTTCACTCACCACGTTACCGGTGTTGACTGTCGACTTCGGCTCCACCAGCATGATGTGTACCTCCTCTGGAGCCACGGGACAGTGCTCGACCCCATGAGGGACGATCAAGAATTCACCCTCTTTGATCCACACGTCCCGGTCCCGAAACTTCATCAGCAGTCGGCCCTTGGCAATGAAAAAAGCTCGTCTTCCTCTTCATGGTGGTGCCAAATGAACTCTCCCTTGACCTTCACTAGCTTGACGAACGAGTCATTCAGCTCCCCCACAACTCTATAACGGAAGTGATCAGTAAACTTTGCAAACTTATCTCTCAGATTCACTACTTCGATTTCCGTCTCACTCATTATCATCACTCCTCGAATGCACCATCTATGGATCTGAGGTGCGCGCGGAAGGTGTAGGATGAATCCTCCGAGCGTCGGGCGACAAAGGACTCAAAGTCAAGCTGCTCGCGCAGCGTCCTGCCCTTTTTCACCTGCTCTGCCTGACGCCGCTCTTTGGCTGCGATTTCAGTCGCTTTGCTCACGACGTCAGCAACTTGTTTGGCAGCCACAAACAAGATTCCATCCTCATCAGCGAAGACCACATCCTCGCCCGTCACCAGTACGTCACCGAAGCGGGCTGAGTCGAGCGCTTCGCTCTCCCGCTCGTCCAACCTCTGCGGACCCAGTGGAAAGTGACCGTACGTGAAAACCGGAAACCCAATCCTCACCAGCTCGGCAGTGTCCCGGTGCGTGCCCCACACAACGATTGCGCGAAGGCCGTGAGCTTGGGCCTCGAGCGCTGTTAGATCCCCGATGCATCCCTCAGCTCGTCTGTCACCGTTGTCGATCGTTAGAATGTCACCCTCTCCCGCGCCCAGCATGGCCTCCAGAAAGACATCGACGCTCCCATAGTGTCTCGCAGGCAGAGCCCGCCCCGCTACGTGGCCGTCTGGCAACAATGGGCGGATACCCGGAGGTGCGACTCTCAACGGTTGCCCTAATCTCACGCAGGCATCGCTGACGAGCGGTGTGGACAACCCCAAGAACGCCTCATTCAATTCATTGTTTTTCATTGCTGAGCCTCTCAGTTCTGCTACCGCAGTCCCTTCACTCCCACCGCGCCGCGGCCGGGTGGCTTCCAATTATCCCAGGAACTGGCCGTCTTTTCGGTCGCACAGAAGACGGTGGGATGTGTGTTGACAAGCTCGCGTCCTAGTCGCTCTACCTCGCGAACCATCACAAAGAAATCATCCTTGCGAGTCCGGTGGTTTGTATTGGCGACCCGAAGCGCAAACTTGCCCCCGATAACTGTGTGTGACGGCGCCGCTACACCACTCTCCTGTAGCTTAATGAGTAAATCGCTGTTCAGCTCATTCAGCTCGTCGTCACGGCAGTAAGTCGGTCCCTTGAATCGGAAACAGACGACATTGAGAGTTACGGGGGCCAGCAACTCGAGGTCCGGCGATTCCTCGACCAGCCGCGCTAGATATCTCGCTTGATCGACGTTTTGCTCGATGACGCGGCCGAACTTCTCGACGCCATGTTCCTTGAGGGCCATCCACACCTTCAAAGCCCGAAAGCCTCGCGAGAGCTGCAGCCCATACTCGCTAAACCAGGATCGATCCCCAGCGATACCGCCCTCCGTCAGGGACAGGTAATCAGCACTCACGGCGAACGTATTCCGATGCGCCTCCGAGTCGCGCACCAATACACCTCCGACCTCGTAAGGCAGGTACATCCACTTGTGAAGGTCAAAGGCGAGGGAGTCGGCTCGCTCCATGCCGGAAGTCAGTTTCTTCAACGTAGGTGACAGGGCCGCAAGCGCTCCGAAGGCCCCATCAACATGCAACCACAATCCCTCACGCTGCGAGAC